>JAUVQN010000109.1 GCA_030598125.1 Coriobacteriia bacterium
CGAAGTCCCGCGCGTCCGGAGGGTCGATCGTCACGGTGAAGAGGTCCCTCAGGTCCTCGCGTCCCTCCTCGGGGCCGACCTCCCCGGAGAGACCGGCGACCTCGTCGAGCACCCCGCTGGGGAACGCCGTCCTGAGACCGTACTCGCGGATGATGACCTCGACGTCCACGCCCGCGGCGCCCTCGGGGCCGAGCACCTCCTCGACAACGCCCTGCGCCGCGTCCCTGCTCGTGGGATAGCGGGCGATGCGGGCGACCACCATGTCGCCGTCGGTCGCACCCTCCTCGGCGCCGGGCGCGACGAGCAGATCGAGGCGCATCCGCTTGTCGGACGGCACGACCATGCCGACCCGCCCATGGCGCTCGAAGCGGCCGACGATGCTCTCGTTCGCACGCTCGACGACGTAGGCGACCTCGCCGGAACGGCGGCCGGCGCGGTCGGTGGCCGAGAGCCGGGCAGCGACGACGTCCCGGTGAAGGGCGCCGTTCATGTCGCGCTCCCTCACGTAGATGTCGCCCTCGGGGAACTCGACGAAGCCGTAGCCCTTCCGGGTGACGGAGATGCGGCCGACCACGAGGCCCTTCTGGGAGATGCCCATGAAGCGGTCCGGCGAGATCTCGTAGACGCGACCGGAGAGAGCCAGCTGCACGAGCGCCTTGTCCACGCCGTCCGCGGAGACGCCCTGATCGACGACGTTCGCGACGATCTCGTCACGACAGAGCACGTGGCCCTTCGCGACAAGGAGCGTCTTCAGAACCGCCTTCGTCGGCCGCATAGCCCCTCCACCGGCACGCACCCTTCGCGCACCATCGTCGTGGACCACGACCGGGATCGGACCCCGACCCCCGCGCCGAGCCTAGCCGAACAGCTCCCGGAGCAGTGCGACCGCCTCCTGGAACTGGACGTCGTCGTCACGCTCGACCTGGTCCTTCGGGCTCATCTCCACGATCTCGTCGGGCTCGACGCCGACCTTGTTGATCGTGCGGCCGTCGGGCGTCAGGTAGTGCGCGGTCGTGAACTTCACCGCGTCGCCGGTAGAGAGCGGCTCCACCGTCTGGACGCTGCCCTTCCCGAACGTGGTGACGCCCACGATCGGCGCACGGTCGTAATCCTGCAGCGCGCCAGCGACGATCTCGCTGGCGGACGCCGAGTTCTCGTTCACGAGCACCACGAGCGGCGCGGAGGTCGCCACGCGGCCCGTCGCCTGGTACTCCTCCACGGGACCCTCACGATTCTCGACCTGCACGACCACGCCCTCCTCGACAAAAAGGGACACGACGTCCACCGAGGCGTCCAAGAGACCGCCCGGGTTGTCCCGCAGGTCGAGTATGTAGCCCTCGGCGCCCTCCGCCGCGAGCTCCTCGATGGAATCGCGGAGCGCGTCCTCGGACTTCTCGTTGAACTGCAGCAGACGGATGTAGCCGACGTCCCCTTCGACGAGCTCGTCCATCACGTTGGGGATGTCGATCTTGGCACGCGTGATGGTGACCTCCATCAGCTCGTCGTCGCCGTTGCGGCGGATGCCGAGCAGCACGTCGGTGCCCTCCTCGCCGCGGATCCTCGCGACGACGTCGTCCAGATCCCAGGGTTCGCCGTCGTAGCCGTCGATCGTGACGATCTCGTCCTCCGCCAGTAGCCCCACCTCGAACGCGGGCGTGCCTTCGATCGGCGAGACGATGACAGCTCTGCCCTCACGCTCGGTGATGTTCACGCCGATGCCGTAGAACTCGCCGTCCGTCATCTCCTCGAAGTACTCGAAGTGCTCCTCGTTGAAGTAGGCCGCGTACGGGTCTCCGAGCGAGTCGAGCATGCCCTGGACCGCACCGGCCGTCTTCGAGTCCTCGTCGGAGGGCTCGAGGGCCTCTTCGTCGATCAGCCGCTCGACCTCGTCCACCACATCGGAGACGTCGGAGCGAGATCCATCGGTGATCGACGGCATCGGGAGCACGTTCCCCTTGGCCTGCGTGAAGATGACGCCACCCGCGAACGCCGCGACGGCGATCGCGAGGGCGACCACCAGGGTCGTGAAGTACTTGAGGATGGGGCTCATGCTGGATCCGCCTCGTAGGTCGTCCGGTCCGGAGCGCTCAGACCCTGAGGTATCGGCGCAGCGCGAAGATCGAGCCGATCAGTCCGATCGCGACTCCGAAGGCAGCAAGGATCAGGCCCAACTGCGCGGTAGCGCCCGCCGAGAGCGTGACCGGCAGGAACGGGAGCGTGTCGGAGAGCCACGGCACGAGCCACTGGCGCATGACCACGACCACACCGATGGCGAGCGCGGCGCCGATGAGCCCCTGCATCACGCCCTCGAGCAGGAACGGCATGCGGATGAACCAGTTCGAGGCGCCCACGAGCCGCATGATGGCGATCTCCTTGCGCCTCGCGTAGATGGCGAGCCTGATCGTGTTGCTGATGAAGATCATGCTCACGAAGACGAGCATGGCGACGAGCACGATCACCACGACACGCACGACGTTCGTGAGCTGGAAGAGCTTGTCGATGATCTCAGCTCCGTACTTGAGGTCCTTCTCGGGGTCCTCCGGGTTGGCGATGAGGTTCACGAAGTTCGGGTGCGCCTTGATGTCGACGACCACGGCCTCCACGTCCTCCGGATCCACGAGTTCGACCTCGAGCGAGGCGGGCAGCGGGTTGTTCGGGAGCTGGTCCACGATCTCGGGGCTGTCGGCGGTCTGCTCCTTGAAGCGCTCGAGCGCCTGCTCCTTGGAGACGTACTCCACGCTGTTGATGCGTGCATCCTCCACGAGCGAGGTCTGCAGCGGGTCCAGGTCCTCTGGGGCGTAGCCGTCCTTCAGGAAGACCTGGATCATCACCTTCTCCTCGACCGAGGCCAGGATCTCCTGGATGAGGATGCCGGTGATGACGAACGTGCCCACGAGGAGCAGCGAGAAGAAGATCGTGATGATGGCGCCCAGGCTCATCACCCAGTTCCGGCGGAAGCTGACGCCCGCTTCCTTGAGGAAGTAGCCCGGGCTAATCGCCATACCCGTACACCCCCCGGTCCTGGTCGCGGATGACCTTGCCGTTCTCGAGCGCGATGACGCGGCGGCGCATCGAGTCCACCATCTCGCGGTCGTGCGTGGCCATCAGCACGGTCGTGCCCGTCTTGTTGATGCGGGAGAGCAGGCTCATGATGCCGAGCGACGTGTTCGGGTCGAGGTTGCCCGTGGGCTCGTCGGCCAGCAGGAGCGGCGGACGGTTCACGAACGCACGCGCGATGGACACGCGCTGCTGCTCGCCACCGGAGAGTTCATCCGGATACGACGGGCCCTTGTCCTCGAGCCCCACGAGTCTGAGCACCTCGGGGACTTGTGTCCGGATCACGTGGCGCGAGCGCCCGATGACCTCGAGCGCGAACGCGACGTTCTCGTACGTCGTCTTGTTCGGCAGCAGCTTGAAGTCCTGGAAGACGCAGCCGATGTTGCGCCGCAGGTAGGGTACCTTCCAGTTCTTCATCTGGCTCAGGTCCTGTCCGGCGACGACGATCGTGCCGTCCGTGGGCAGGATCTCCCGCGTGAGCAGCTTGATGAGCGTCGACTTGCCCGAACCCGAGTGCCCCACGCAGAAGACGAACTCGCCCGCCTCGATGTCCACGTTGACATCCTTGAGAGCGGGGGGCTTGTCCTTCGCATAGGACTTGGTGACATGTTCCATCACGATCATGGCGTTGCTCCAATGAGTGCTACGACCACCAACGGAACATGGTAGCAAAACGAGAGCCGTGGGGAAGACGTCCTCACTCGGAAGCTCTCAACTCGCCGAACCCTTCTCCGACCGCCTCGTGGACGTCCGTGATGATGAGGAAGGCCTCCGGGTCCACCGCGCGCACGATCCGTTTGAGGCTGTCCACCTGCTGGCGGCGCACGACGGTCATGATGACCTCGCGTGACTCGCCGGAGTACAGGCCGCGGCCGGCGAGACCGGTCGCCCCGCGGTTCAGCTCGTCGAGGATGGCGCCGGCCATGCGCTCCGGCTCCTTCGAGATGATGAAGGCGGCCTTCTCCAGACTCACACCCTCCTGGATGAGGTCGATGACGCGCGCCGCCACGAAGACCGCGAGGAAGCTCCACATCGCGAGCTCGGGACCGAAGGCGATGCCGGCGAGCAGGATGACGACGGCGTCGACAGCGAGCACGATCTGGCCGATCGAGAGCGGGACCTTCGGCGCGAGCAGCTGCGCGATGATGTCCGTGCCACCCGTGTTGCCTCCCGCCTTGAAGACCAGGCCGATGCCGATGCCGGCGATCGCGCCCCCGTAGATGACGGCGAGCAACTCCTGGCCCTCGGCGAGGTGCGGCACGAACGGAGCGAGCACGTCGATGGCGACGGAGAGACCCACGGCGCCGTAGATGGTCTTGGCACCGAAGCTCCAGCCTCTGAACCCGATCGCGAGCATGAGCAGGATCGCGTTCATGAAGAGCATCTGGATGCCCACCGGGATGACGACGCCGTTCTCGAGCCCCACGTTGTAGATGATGGTCGCGAGACCCGAGACGCCGCCGGCGGCGATCTAGTTGGGGATGAGGAACGCGTCGAAGCCGAAAGCCGCGACGACGACGCCCAGCGAGATTAGCGAGAAGACTCGCACGGGACGGGCCTTCAGGACCCGCTCG
>JAUVQN010000148.1 GCA_030598125.1 Coriobacteriia bacterium
CCTGTCGAGCTCATCGGCCTCGCGGCCTTCCAGCAGGCCATAGCATCGATGGCGCACGTGCCGCACGGCTGGGTACTCAAGCGCTCCGCACTCGTGCTCCCGTTCGCCGGCATGATCGCGCTCTTCGCTCCCCTGCAGCAGGGGGGCGGCTCGCTCAGCGTGGCCGGCATCTCAGGAGCCTACGCGGACAACGGTTGGATCGCCGCGTACGCCATCCTTGCGAAGGCGTGGCTGGCTACCCTCTCGGTCGTGGTGCTCTCGGCGACCACCCCCGTGCCGCGCCTGCTGCGCGGCCTCCGCAGCCTGAGGGTGCCCGACGTGATGCTCATGCTGCTGTCGTTCATGTACCGGTACGTATCGGTCATGCGCGACCAGATCGCGTCCATGCGCGACGCGATCGACAGCAGGGGCTACATGCTCAGCCGCTCGCGTCGCCTGCGACTGTACGGCAACCTCTCCGGCAGCATGTTCATCCGTTCGTTCGAGCGCGGCGAGCGCGTGCACGGCGCGATGGTGGCGCGCGGCTTCGACGGGACCATCCCGACCGCCGAGGTACTCGAGACCAGACCGGCCGACTGGGCGATGTTCCTCACGGCTCTGCTGGCGGCCGCGGCCCTGCTGCTCTACTGAGACGCGAGATGATGGAGGACGCCTCGCCCATGATCCAGCTCGAATCGCTGGCCTACAGCTACCCGGACGGGACGCGCGCGCTCGACGGCGTGGACCTGACCGTGCAGCGCGGAGAGCGCGTGGCGCTGCTCGGCCCCAACGGCGCGGGGAAGTCCACGCTCATCCTCCACGTGAACGGCATCCTTCGCCCGACCGGGGGCTCCGTCATCGTCGGCGGGAGCCGGCTCGGGGACGACACCGTCCGCGACATCCGGGCGAAAGTGGGCCTCGTGTTCCAGGACCCCGACGACCAGCTCTTCATGACGACCGTCTACGACGACGTCGCGTTCGGGCCCCTGAACATGGGCCTCCCGTCCGACGAGGTCGAGGACCGGGTCCACGAGGCGCTTCACGCGGTAGGACTCGCCGACGCGGCGAGCCGCGCGCCGCAGCACTTGAGCTTCGGACAGCGCAAGCGGGTCGCGCTGGCGACGGTGCTCTCCATGACCCCCGAGGTCCGCGTCCTCGACGAGCCGACCTCCAACCTCGACCCGCGGGCTCGCCGCAGGATGCTCGAGCTCCTGGCCGAGCTCGAGGCGACGATGCTCCTCGCGACGCACGACATGGACGTCGCATGGCAGCTCGGCCCTCGTGCGGTCGTCGTGGACGGAGGCAGGGTCGTCGCCGACGGACCGTCGCGCGACATCATGACCGACGGGGCGCTCCTCGAGGCGCACGGGCTCGAGCGCCCTCCAAGCGCGTGACGGGGCGCCGCCCCCTCTCGCGCATGACGAGTGCTCCCCTCCCGACCTGCGGCAAGGAGGTACAATCGTCGGCATGGACGAGAAGGTGCAGAAGGGATCCGTCCCGCCCTTGGACTCCCCGCCAGAGTATTTCGAGTGCCCGGCGTGCGGATTCCTCTCCGACGACCCTCTCTTCGAGTCACCCGATGTGGCCTGCCCGGCATGCTCCGCCTCGGGTGAGATGCGCCGCTCGTTCCCCACGAAGCGCATCCGCCGGCTCGACGCCCGCATACGCCGCTACAACGAGGAGGACGAGTCCGAGATCGTCGTCATCCTGGTCGCCGCGTTCCTGGAGGCGATGCTCGAGGACATCATCGACAGGATGATGATCGCGCACGGGACCGACCTGGCCGTACGAAGGCTCCTGCTCGACAGCCAGCGCGGGATCGGAGGGCGCCTCGGACGCATCTTCCCAGCGTTGACCGGACGCTCGTTCGAGGAGGTCGTCGGCGACCTCGGTTTTCAGGACTTCCCCGGCAACTGGCGGGAGATCCGGAAGTCACGGAACGCGTTCATCCACGACTCGCCGTTCCACGGACCTCAGGAGACGCTCGACTCCGACCTGGCGGCCAAGTCGATACGCCTGCTCGACCAGGCGTATCCGCTCTTCGTGCACACGAACAACGAGCACGTGGCCACACTCGGCCACCACGCGACAGACGACTTCGCCGACGCCGAGCGCGCCGCCGACGAGACGACGTGAGCGTGCGCGCGGTCTCGCTGAAGGTCACCGGCGTCGTCCAGGGCGTCGGTTTCAGACCGTTCGTGTACTCGCTCGCGAACCGTCTCGGACTCACCGGGTGGGTGCTCAACTCCTCCGAAGGGGTCTTCTGCCGCGTCGAGGGGGACAGTGGGGACATCGACGCCTTCGTGACCGGCCTCCGCGACGAGGCGCCGCCGATGGCCGTCGTCAGCGGCGTCGAGGCCCGCGACGTGACGGCGGAGGGCTTCGAAGGCTTCGATATCCGCGAGTCGCTCGTCAAGGAGGGCGAGCGGACGCTCGTATCGCCGGATATCGCGACGTGCGCCGCTTGCGAGCGCGAGATCTTCGCGGAGGGCGACCGCCGCTTCCACTACCCGTTCACGAATTGCACGAACTGCGGGCCGCGCTTCACGATCATCCGCGACATCCCCTACGACCGGCCGATGACCACGATGCGGGACTTCCCGATGTGCGAGGAGTGCGCGAGCGAGTACGGGGATCCCTCCGACCGGCGATTCCACGCGCAACCGAACGCGTGTCCCGTGTGCGGGCCCACGCTCTTCCTGAACCCGAGCCGCCCCGAGTGGGAGTGGAGCCCGGAGAAGGAGACCGTCCCGAG
>JAUVQN010000031.1 GCA_030598125.1 Coriobacteriia bacterium
CCAGATCGGCGTGCGCTCGACCGGCTCGCGCCGGCACGCTCGCAGGAACAGGTCGTTGAAGGCCATCCGAAATCCCTTCGCAATCGGGAGCGCCTCGTCGGCGCGAGAACAGCGCGAAAACCCTGTCATTCTACCCGACGCGTCGGGGCGTGTCAGGACATGCGAAGGGACCCTCCCCTCTCGGCAGGGTCCCTTCGCAGAGAAGCGTGCGGTGAAGCCTGTGCCGGGCTAGCGCTCCGGCGCCGACTCGATGATCTTGTCCACGACGCTCGGGTCCGCGAGCGTGGATGTGTCGCCGAACGCCTGCATCTCCGTCTCGCCCGCGGCGACCTTGCGCAGGATCCTGCGCATGATCTTGCCCGACCGCGTCTTGGGCAGCTCGGGCGTGAAGTGCAGGAAGTCGGGCTTCGCGATGGCCCCGATCTCCTCGCGGACGTGTCCGATGAGGATGGAGCGTAGATCGTCGCTGGGCTCGGAGCCGCTGCGCAGGATGACATACGCGTAGATGCCCTCGCCCTTGACCTCGTGCGGGAAGCCGACGACCGCCGCCTCAGCGACCGTCGCGTGGCTCACCAGTGCGCTCTCGACCTCGGCGGTGCCCATGCGATGCCCGGAGACGTTGATGACGTCGTCCACGCGGCCGAGCAACCAGTAGAATCCGTCGTCGTCCTGGCGCGCGCCGTCGCCGGTGAAGTAGCGACCGGGGAAGTTCGTGAAGTAGACCTCCTTGACGCGCTCAGTGCCGCCCTCACCCCACATGCCGCGGAGCATGCCGGGCCACGGCTTGTTGATGCAGAGGCGTCCTCCCGAGCCCTGTGGCGTGGGCGAGCCGTCCTCGTTCAGGATCTCGGGCTCGATGCCGAAGACCGGTCGCGTGGCCGAGCCGGGCTTCATCGGCGTGGCGCCGGGCAGGTTGCTGATCATGTGCCCGCCGGTCTCCGTTTGCCAGTAGGTGTCCACGATCGGGACACGCTCGCGGCCGATGTACTTGTAGTACCACATCCACGCCTCGGGATTGATGGGCTCTCCCACCGTCCCGAGCACCCTGAGCGACGAGAGGTCGTACTTGGACGGCCACTCTTCGCCCGCCTTCATGAGCGCACGGATGGCGGTCGGCGACGTGTAGAACTGGTTGACTCCATGCTTGTCACACACGTCCCAGAAGCGACCCGCGTCGGGATACGTCGGGGTCCCCTCGAACATGAGCGTCGTCGCGCCCACCGCGAGCGGCCCGTACACGATGTAGGAATGCCCGGTGATCCACCCGATGTCGGCGGTGCACCAGAAGACGTCCTCGTCGTGATAGTCGAACGTGTACTTGAACGTGAGCGCCGTGAAGAGCAGATAACCGCCGGTCGTGTGCAGGATCCCCTTGGGCTTCCCTGTCGAGCCGGAGGTGTAGAGGATGAACAGCGGGTCCTCGGCATCGACCCACTCGATGTCGCAGTGCCGGTCGATGTCGGCGGCCCGGACTTCCTCGTGGTACCAGTGATCGCGGCCCGGCTCCATATCCACGCGCGTCTGAGCGCGAGAGACGACGATGACGCTCTTGATGCTGGGGCACTCGGAAAGCGCCGTGTCGGCCTCCGCCTTGAGCGGGACGACGCGGCCTCCGCGGATCCCTTCATCGGCCGTGATGAGCATCTTCGCCTGGCAGTCCTGGATACGGTCCCTCAGTGCTGCCGCGGAGAAGCCTCCGAACACGACCGAGTGGATCGCGCCGATGCGGGCGCACGCCAGCATTACTATCGCTAGCTCAGGGATCATCGGCAGATAGATGGCGACGCGGTCGCCCTTCTGGATGCCGTGCTTCCTCAGCACGTTCGCGAACTTGCACACCTTGTGGTAGAGCGACTGGTACGTGTAGACCTTCGAGCGTCCTTCGTCGGACTCCCAGATGATCGCCGCCTTGTTCCGGCGCCAGCCGGAGAGGTGGCGGTCGATGCAGTTGTAGGCGACGTTCGTCTTGCCGCCCTTGAACCACTCGACCCTAGGCGTGTCGAACTCGTAGTCGAGGACTGTGTCCCACTTCTTGTGCCAGTGGAGCATGTTCTCGGCCTGCTCTGCCCAGAAGGCCTCCGGGTCCTCGATGGACCGCTGATACATGGCCTCGTACTCGTCCATGTTCTTGATGTAGGCGCGCTCTGAGACCCACTCAGGCGGCTCCACGACCCTGAACTCCTTCATCAATGACTCGATGGAGACGGACTCCTCGCTCACGGGCTCATCCTCCCTCTCGCTCGAAGCGGACGGCCGACGACGAAGCGTCGCCCGTTCGGCCACGGGCGCATAGTGGGCGCCCGTCACATGCCGCAGACCAGTCCATCCTATCCAGCCGAGGCGCATCCTCGAGCCGTAGCGCGGGTCAGCGGCACTGTTTCCTCGGTAGACGGCCCTCCTCCGCACGCGGTCGGCAGCCTCTCGACCACCTCCCGGGCCGCTCCTGCCGCCCCGAAGACCCGCCTCCGCCCGCGCCGCGGACCGCGCCCCGGGCCAGGCTAAGGACCCCTCATCGCGACTTCCCCGGCCTTTGTAACAAATGTTGCATGGCGTGCGGATATGCTCTATCGTCACGGTAACGAGGTTTCCCTTCCCTTCACCGCTTCGACTCGGGGGATCCGGGACGAAGCGAGCGGGTCCTCGAGATGTCCGGCAGCATCGCCGTGGGACCCGGAGCTAGATCGGCCCGAAAGGGCCACTGAGACTCAGGGGTAGACCAAGGGAAGGAAATGAGACAGCCCCGGCCCGAAGGCCGGGGCTGTCGAACGCACACGGACGGGTGGCCGGCAACGACTCGCGCACAGCGCGGCCGCCGGATCAGTCCGACGGCACGTACCCGACTCCCCAACCGTTGCCTGTATGCGTGGACACCACCGCGCCGAGCTCGCTGTCGATGATCTCTGCGCCGGGGTACCGGCCCTCCACGAGCTCGTGGATCTCCTGGGCACGCTCGACCGACATCGCATGGAGCACGATGAACCTGCCGCGCGCCTCATCCCCCACCTGCCCGTAGAACCAGTCCAGGCCAGTCTCGAGAGCCCGGCGGGCGCCTCGCACGCGCTTGACCGGTTCGACGACAGAGTCCCGGATCGTGAGGATCGGGCGCACGTCGAGGATGCCCCCGACGAGCGCGGTCGCGTTGCCGATGCGTCCGCCACGCGCCAGGTTGTCGAGCCCATCGAGCGCGAACGCGAGCGTCGCACGGTCTCGGATGGCCTCGACGGCGCGCACGATCTCCTCGGGAGAGGCGCCGGCGCGTGCGTGCTCGCTGGCTCGCATCGCGATGAGGCCCAACGGACCGGACCAGATGTGAGCGTTCACCACCTGCACCCGATCGTCGAACGCCGGAGCGGCCTGGCGCGCCGACTCGATCGTGCCGGAGACCGTCGTCGGCAGGTGGACGGAGACGACGCTACTCCGCCTTGCGAGCAGCCGCTCGTACACGTCCGTGAACTCGCCGACCGAGGGTTGCGACGTCGTGGGGAGGTGCTCGGCGGCATCCATACGCTCGAAGAACTCCTCCTGTCCGAGCTCTCCGTCATCGAAGGTCTCCCCCTCGATGGAGACCTTCAGGGGGATCACCTCGAGCCCGTACTCCTCTACGACAGAGAGAGGCAGGTCACACGTGCTGTCCGTGACGATGGCTGCGTCTCCAGTTCCCATGTCTCTGTGCTCCTAGGTCTCGTCGGAGAAGCGGACCATGCCGTGGGCCATCTGCCGCCCACCCATGACGTGCACGTGCAGATGGCCGACGGTCTGCGCTGCATCGTCTCCGTTGTTGACGATGACGCGGTAGCCGCTCTCGGCCACGCCCTTGATCTCGGCGACCTTCGGGACCGCTGCGAAGAGCGCCAGGAGGGTCTCGGCGGAGACCGCGTCACCTATGTGCGCGTGGTGCTCCTTGGGGATGATGAGCGTGTGCACGGGCGCCTGGGGCATGATGTCGTCGAACGCCATCACGGCGTCGTCTTCGTACACCACGGCAGCGTCCATCTCCTTGTCGGCGATCTGGCAGAAGATGCATTCGCTCACCGCGCATACCTCCCGATAGACGTGGACGACCCTGCCGATATTCTGCCACAGCCGACGGCCAGACCTCGACTAGGCCCCGTCGGTCTCGGGCTCATCCTCGGGCTCCAGCTCCCCCATGAGTACCGTGATCTTCTGCTCGGCCTCGTCGAGTTTGGTGCGACACGCCCTCAGGAGACCGACACCCCGCTCGTAGCGCTCGATGCTCTCCTCGAGCTCGGCCTCTCCGCTCTCCAGCTCCCTCACGATGCACTCGAGCTCGCCGAGCGCCTCTGAGAACCGCATGTCCTCCGGTGCGACCAGCTCGCTGGCGGCCGCTTCATCTTCGGGCATCTACGCCTCCTCCTCGACCCTGTCCACCGTGCATCCGAGCGAACCTGAGCCGAGCCGCACCCCGACGCCGTCACCGGGGACGAGCTCGCCCGCAGTGCGCACGACCCCTTCTGCTCCGTAGCAGATCGCATAGCCGCGACCGAGGATCCCGAGCGGCGACAGATCACCGAGTCGATCGCCGAGGGCCGCCAGCCTCGTCCGAGCACGCTCTTCCGTCCTGTCTCCAGCCGTGACGAGCGCACGCCCGAGCGCGCTGACCCGCTCTCGGTCCCTCGTCACCCGAACCGGCAGCGCCCTCGACAAGCCCTCCGCGTCGACGTCGAGTCGCTGCGCATGCCCGGCGAGTGCGGCCATGGGCTCCCGAAGTACCTTCCGTGCCGCGAGCGCATCGATCCGGTGCCGCGCCTCCGCCGCCGTCCGGCCGAGAGAGCGCGTCAGAGAGCGTGCGTCCCTGTCGAGCGTGCGCTCCAGTTCCGCTGCCGCAGGAGCGACGGCCTCAGCGGCAGCCGTCGGGGTCGACGCGCGCTGGTCCGCCACCATGTCCGCGATCGTCTGGTCGGGTTCGTGTCCCACACCCGGGACCACGGGGATGGGACACTCGGCGATCGCGCGAGCGACGTCCTCGGTGTTGAAGGGCATGAGATCCTCGTAGCTCCCTCCGCCGCGGCCGACGATCATGACATCGACGCCCGGCTCCGCCGCCACGGCGCGGATGCCCTCCACGATCTCTCCGCGGGCCCCTGCGCCCTCCACGGTCACGCCCGCGATCACCAGCTCCCCAAGCGGATAACGTGCGTGCGAGCGTCCTGATCACATCGTGCACCGCCTTGCCCCGCGGTGACGTCACGAGCCCTATGCGAAGCGGTAGCGTCGGAAGCGGGCGCTTCCGCGACGCCGCCATCAGGCCTTCCGCGTCCAGCCGTCGCGCGAGCTCGGCGACCTGCGATCTGAGCACGCCCTCGCCGGCGGGGGCGACACGTCGGACCTGGAACTGGAGCCGGCCCTTCTTGGGATAGACCGTGAGACCGCCCTCGAGCTCCACCATCATGCCGGTCTCGAGCACGGTGCCGCAGCCCGCGTACGCGTCCCTCCACATCAGGCACGGCAGCGTCGCGTCACCGTCGCACACGGAGAAGTAGACCGCCTTGTAGCCGGGTCTGTCCGTGAGCTCGGAGACCTCGCCCACGAGCGTGACCTTGATCGCCTCCACCGCACGGCGCGCCATGCCGACGACCTCTGAGACGCTCAGCGCACGCTGCTCGGTCACGGGCCCCTCCCTCGGCGGCGGGTCGTCTCGACCGCACGATGCCGCCAGCACATTGGCGCACGCAGCTCCGACGCGGGGGCGCCGGCTCCGATCGAGCGTGGACGGAACTCTCGGAGAAGCAGACCGACTGCCACCGAGGGACGCGTCCCCACCGGCGGAACCGTCGGACCCACGCGACCGATCGGGGATGCGACCTGCTCAGTCGCTGCCCACGGGCGGCTGCGCGATGCGCACTCGGCCATCGTCCAGCGACAGCGAGATCCCGCCGTCCAGAAGCTCGAGCAGCTCCTCGCCGATATGGGAGCGACGCCAGCCGCGCAGCAGCACGCTCTCGTCCCGCTCGCCTCTGGCGAGCGCCTCCATCTCCTTGCGCGACGCGAGCACCGGGACAGCGATGCCGTACTCGCGCGCGCGGGTACGTACGATGGCGGACATCAGATCCGTGATGGAGTCCACGTCCATCCGGACCCGGGGTCGCCTCACGACACGCGGCAGCTCGGACTCGGGCATCGCGAGGCCCGCGCGGACCGCCTCGACGATCTTGCCGGCCGAGCGCTTGGCCGTGCGGTCACCGAGTCCGCGGATCTGGCGGACCTCATCGAGCGTGTCCGGCTTGCGAGCGGCGACCTGCACGAGGGCTTCGTCGTTCCCGATCCAGTTCCTCGGCACGTCGATACGCATGGCCTCGCGCTCCCGCCATGCAGCGACCTGCTGCAAGACACCGAGCTCCCGGCGTCCGAGCCGTGCCCGACGCTTCACGCGACGGTACATCTCCTCGGGCACCACTCGGTACGTCTCCGGATCGGCGAGTGCGGCGAAGTCCTCATCCAGCCAGTCGAGCCGGCCGGACTCGACGAGCCGCTCGTCGAGTCGCCGGTAGACGTCGTTCAGGTGGCGCACGTCGTTCAAGGCGTACTCGACCTGTGTGTCCGAGAGCGGGCGCCGGGCCCAGTCCGAGTACGAGTCCATCTTGTCCAGTTCGACGCCGAGCAGATCCCGTACGAGCGCACCGTAGCCGGTCTGCAGTGGGAACGATGCGAGGGCGGCCGCGACCTGCGTGTCGAAGACCGGTCCGGGGACGCTGCCGGCGAGCCGGTAGAAGATCTCCAGGTCCTGGTCGCCTGCGTGCAACACCTTGAGGCGAGAGGGATCGAGCAGGAGATCCCACAGGGGCGAGAGGTCGTCCACCTCGAGCGGGTCGACGGCCGCTACGACATCGTCCGAGGCGATCTGGACGAGGCAGAGCTTGGCGAAGTACGTCCGCTCACGCATGAACTCCGTGTCCACCGCGAGCACCGAAGACGGCTCGAGGAGGCGGACCAGCTCCTCCAACTGCTGCGCTGTGCGGACGTACAACCGCGCTCCCTTCACGACGCCTTCTACCGCTATGCTTGTGGCCGGACACACGGCCAGGCACATCTTAGCGCAGCGGGACGGAGCCCTTCGGAGTGCACATCCTGATCGTCAACAACGTCGGAGCCGGAACGGGAGACTCGGGCCTCTTCGCGTTCGTGCGCGAGCTCTCGAGAAGGGGTTGCGAGGTCACGGTTCGACCGATGTCCGACTCGACGCCGCTCGCCACGGCACTCAGGGACGCGCGGCAGTTCGACCGCGTCGTGGCCGCCGGGGGCGATGGGACGGCGTCAGGCGTCGCCTACGCGCTGCGGAACACCGGCGTGCCGATCGCGCTGTATCCGAGCGGTAGCGCCAATCTCCTGGCGCTCAACCTGAAGCTGCCGGTGACGCCCGGCGAGCTGGCGGACGTCGCGATGGGCGGCGTCCCACTCGCGACCGACCTCGGTGAGATCACCTGCTCCTCGGACGACGGCCGGCGCACGCACGGTTTCGTCAACGCCGCGGGCGCCGGCTTCGACGCCAACATCATGGAGGGGGCCCGGGACCTCAAGCCGATGCTCGGGATGGGCGCGTACTTCGTCGGCGCGATGCAGAAGCTCTCCCCGACCGTCGCACGCTTCACCATCGAGCTGGACGGCGAGCGTATCGAGCGAGAGGGCATCGCCGTAGTGCTGGTGAACTTCGCGAAGATGATGTTCGACCTCTCGCTCACCCACGACAGCAGCGCGCACGATGGGATGCTCGAGGTCATGGTGATCAGGACGAAGTACGTCCCGGGGCTCGTGCCCGCCGTCTGGGCGGCGGTCCTGGACCGGATCGGCGGCGATCATCCCGGCCGTTCCGGGAGCCTTGAGATCCTCCGTGCGAGCCGCGTGCGCGTGGAAGCGGAGCCGGCACTGCCCATGCAGTACGACGGCGAAGTCCTCGCGTGCAAGACACCGTTCGACGGGCACGTCCTGGAGGGCGCGGCCACGCTCGTCGTCCCCGAGGACTACCTGCCCGAGCGGTAGCGCGGCCTCGCGGTCAGGCCTCCTCGCCGGCGGCGGCCGGCTCCCCGGCGTCGGGCTCGGGCCCGCTCCCGTCGCGCTTCTTCCGGTAGCGCATGTTCAGCAACTCGACGACGAGCGAGAAGCCCATCGCGAAGTAGATGTAGCCCTTCTCGATCTCGCGACCGGTCCCCTCGGCCACGAGCAGGACGCCGATCAGCAGGAGGAACGCGAGCGCGAGTATCTTCACCGACGGGTTTTCGTTCACGAAGCGACTCACCGGGTCCGCGAAGATGATCATCACGATCACGGCCAGCACGATCGCGATGACCATGAGGAGGATCTCGTCGACCATCCCGATCGCCGTGATGATCGAGTCGAGTGAGAAGACCATGTCCATGATGGCGATCTGGACCAGCACGCCGCCGTACGTCGCCGTCTGGCCGTGGACGTGGGTCCCTTCCTCGTCGACCCCTTCCGTCTTGTGGTAGATCTCCGTCGTCGCCTTCCAGATGAGGAAGAGGCCGCCGGCGAGCAGGATGAGCGAGCGGCCGGTGATCGCGACGTCCACGTACGGGACGGTGAAGAGGACCCGTTCGAGCCCCATGATCCAGGAGAGGGCGAAGAGGAGCGCGATCCGCATGAGGAGAGCGATGACGAGTCCGACCCGGCGGGCGCTCGACTGCTGGTGCTCGGGGAGCCGCTCCGAGACGATCGCGATGAAGACGATGTTGTCGATCCCGAGCACGATCTCGAGCGCCGTGAGCGTGGCGATCGCGATCCAACTGCTCGGCTCGAGGAGTATCTCCACCGTCCCCGCCCCCTAGATCGTCCGACCGATGACGATCCCGGCTGCCGCGGCGGCGACTCCGGCGACGACCGACAGCAGCATGTTGGCCACGCCGACGCCTACGAGCCCGTCTTCGATGAGCCTGAGTGACTCGATGGAGAACGTGGAGAATGTCGTGAAGCCTCCGAGCACACCGATCCCCAGGAAGAGCGCCCACCGGTCCCAGCCGCCGTGCTCGACGGATATGGAGAGCAGCAAGCCCAAGAGGAACGAGCCCGTCACGTTGACGAGGAAGGTGTGCCAGGGGAATCCCTGGCTCAAGCGCTGCGATATCCAGACCATCGCGGAGTACCGGAGTGCGGATCCGATCGCCCCGCCGGCCGCGACGAAGAGGACGTCCCTGAGCATGCTGTGCCGGCGTCCCTCCCCCGTCGGCGCGCGCATGTGAGCGCGCGTCCCGTCCCCGAGCGCACCCAGGATACCATCGCGCCCCGCTCCTCTCGCGCCGGGATCGCGCGACACGCTGACGGCTAGAAGAGGCGGTCCTGCTCGCCGGGCCTGGGGTCGTCGGGCGCGACGGGACCCGGGGTCAGGTCCGCGAGGATCTCACTCATCTCGCGCGCGTTCCTCGGCGCGTAGTCGTGGCGGCAGTTGTTGAAGAGCACCCACGTGACCTCGGTCTCGTCAGCGAGCCGTCGGACGGGCGCCTCCCACTGACCGAGCTCCTCTGCCGTGTACAGGTAGTCGAAGCGCTCCGCCGCGCTCTCGGTGCGGGCGAACCACGTGTCTCGGTTGCGCCCGTGAAGCCTGACGACTGCCCAGTCGGTGGTCGCCTCTGCGAGCGGGGGCATCCTGGCGCGATCCGCGAACTGCGGCTCGTCGACGGAGACGTAGACGAGGCCCCGATCGCGGAGGAAATCCAGCGTGCTCTCTCGTCTTGGCCCGGCGACCCATGACGGATCCCTGAACTCGACGAGGACGCGGTAGCCCTCCAGCCGGGCCGCGGCCCGGTCCAGGTACGCGAGGTTGCGGCGCTCCTCGGCGGGAGCGTCGGCACGGAAGTAGGGCGGGAACTGCATCAGTATGCCGCCCAGTTTGTCCGCCGCACGCAGCGGCTCGATCCGCTCGAGGAAGGCGTCGAACGTGGCGGCCAGCATGTCTTCGGAGGGCCGCGTCACCCTCCCGTGCGACGTGAGGGAGTGCTCCATGCTCGCGAGCGGCTCCTCCAGGACACGCGGGTCCACGGAGTGCTCGGTCATGAGACCGAACGACTTGACGTGGAAGACGAACCCGTCGGGCGTGCGCTCCGCCCAGTGCTCCACCGTGCGCGCATCAGGAAGCGCGTAGAAGGTCGAGTCGACCTCGACCGTGTCGAAGCGGTCCGCGTAGTACCTGAGGCGCGCTTCAGCGTCGGTCGCTGCCGGCGGATACCAGGCCTTGACCATCGTCTTGTCGGTCCAGGAGCACGTCCCTACACGCACGATACCCATGTGACGATCGTACCCGCTCACACTCCCGGACGTGACGAAGGGCCCCGTTCGGGACCCTCGTCCGCGGACCGCTCTGGGCGGGGCGTTCCTTCATGCGCTATCCCTCGCGGGACCTCCACAACTGAATGTATCGGTGCCTCAGGGGTCCCCACAATCGGGCCGCGGGTGGTCCTCGCCGAGCGGTCGGGCCGGTCGCGCAGAAGGTCGTTCTCGACCCCGCAACGGGAGGGGTGAGTGACGGGGCTCACAGAGCCGGGAGCGGGGTCTTCGAGCAGTCCGCGCACAAGCTGCGAGCCAGTCTCGCACGGGTACGTGAAGAGGGGCCCC
>JAUVQN010000108.1 GCA_030598125.1 Coriobacteriia bacterium
AGCTCGCCTCGAACACGAGCTCGTCCGACGAGACGGCGCCCGCGTCCCACGAGCGCTCCCGGACTGCGGCCGCAGAGCCGCCGAACCGCTCGATCGCGCGCTCCATCCAGCCGCAGACCCACGGAGACACGTACTCGTAGTCGCCGAGTCCCCGGATGGTGAGGCTGCCACCACGTCCGCTCGCCGAGAGCACGGAGTCGGCACTCGTGCCCTTGTACACGGATGCGAGGACGCTCGGTGCGCGCTTGAGCGCCTGCGCCGGCGACACGAAGCGAGAGAAGACACTGAACACGCCGTCGAGCATCGCATCCGCCTGTGCCGCGCCGCCTTCCCTCAAGAACCGCTCGGCGTCCTCCCGGTTCGGGCAGACAAGTCCGACCACGTCGCTCATGAATCTCCCGGCGAGAGCCGTTGGGCACGACCCAGAGGCGTCCCCCTCCCGAAGCACGGCTCTCTCCCCCTCGGTGAGACGGGAGCGTGCATCGTGCCAGATCTGACCGCCGACCGCCGAGCGCACGTACTCGTGCCGTATGTCGGCGACAGACTGTTTCATCGCTGAGGGCATTCGCGCTCACCTCCGCGGCCTGCGTTCGTGGCTTCTCACCCCTCTGGGACCAGCAGGGCTTCGCGCACCGCGAAGATCCCTGCGAAGAATGGGTCGGCGAATCAGCGAGCGAGATGTAGCCGCGTCACGTCCAAAGCCGCCGAGCGGCGATGATCACGTGACGGATGGCGAAGGAGACGCCTCCAGAGGAGAGGCCACGCGGCTCCATCCAGTCCGCCGCGGCGCCCGAAGCCTCGCCCGCCATCTCCCCCAAGCGTCCGATCGTCTCGTCCTCGCAACCCTGCATCCTCGCCCACTCGGCGAGGTCGTGGCGCTTGGACACGCGCTCGATCCGCAGCACCTCGAACCCGGCGGTCTGCAGGGCCGCGTACACCTCGGTCTCGGACAGCGCCCTGCTGTGGCTCGGATCGCGGGTCCGCTCGAAGTCGTTGACGAAGCGGGCCGCTTCGTCATCCTCGGGCACGATCTGGTCCTGGAAGACGAGACGGCCCACGGGCTTCAGCACGCGGGCGGCCTCAGAGAAGAAGGCGTCCGGGTGAGGGAAGTGGTGCGTTGCGATCCGGCACGTGACGAGGTCGAACGAGCCGTCCTCGAACGGCAAGTCCTCCGCGTCTGCCACGACGAACCGCACGTTCGTCACACCCATCTCGGTGGCACGCTCCTGCGCCGCCTCGAGCATCTGGGGGGTGAGATCGGCCGCGACGACCTCGCGCACCTGCGGTGCGAGCGCGAGCGCCGTGTGACCGCCGCCGGTGGCGACGTCGAGCGCGAACCAGTCGAGATCCGGGTTCGCCATCTCCAGGAAGAGCTGCAGGTCGCGTCCCTCGGCATGCGCGCGACTCGTCACGTATTCATGCGCGAAGCGGCCGAAACGCTCGCGAGACAGCTCCTTGGCGTCCTGTGCCTCACCGTCGTCCGGGGTCTGGCCGCTCACGGCCCGCCTCCCTCGCTACGCGTCGCCTGCATCCGGCGCGGTCCCGCCGAACACCGCGAAGTTCATCCTACGCCAATGCACGCGCACATCCTCGAACCCCGCCTCTCGGAGCCACTCGAGCTGCGCGCCGAGTGGAGCCGGCACGTCCTCGTCCTCGTGGGCGGCGAGCACCTCCGCGTCATCGAGCCCGTTCTCTCGGATGAAGGCACGCCACTCGGCGTGGAGCCGCTCGGTCTCCTCCTCCGTGTCGCCGAGCACGACCTCACGGACGAGGAACGCTCCGCCGGGCTCGAGCGCTTCGAGCACGCGACGGAAGAGGTTCCGCTTGGTCTCGTCCTCGAGATGGTGGATCGCCAGGCCGGAGATGACGAGCTCGAACGGGCCGGCGAACTCGATGTCGGCAAGGTCCGCGCGGGCAAGGCGCACGCGCGTCCCGTACTCGCTGAGGGCCTCGGCGGACTGCTCGAGCATGCCCGACGAGATGTCGTAACCCACGAGGTCGGCGTTCGGGAACCGCTCGAGGACGAGCGCGGCGAGCCGACCCGTCCCGATACCGAGATCCGCCGCGCGGAACCGCCGCTCCGCCGCGAGTGGGATCGCATCCAGCAGCGCCACGTTCTGCTCGACGTAGCCGGGGATGATGCGTTCGATGACCTCGTCGTAGACACTGGATTCGGCGTCGAAGTGCGCCTCCACCCGCGACATCCGCGCCCTGTCGTAGGGGTTCCGGGCGTCTTCGTCCCCGCCAGAGGAGATCATGCGCTCGGCTTCTCCCCGCCCGTCGTCCGATCCGTACCCGCGTCCTCGGCATCGTCCACCGGAAGCAGGATCGTCCGCATCTCGTCGAAGTGCTCGAAGCCCAGTCGCTCGTACACCGGGGCTCCATCCTCGGTCGCGGCGAGCGTGGCCACGCCGACACCACCCTCTCGGAGACGCTCCATCACAGCCTCGACGACGGCGGACGCGACTCCTCGCCTCCGCCACGCCGGCTCCACGAACACGTTGACGATCCTCCCGACCCGATGGCTGGGATTGAGCTCCATGGGCACCGTCTCGTGCACGAAGGCGCCCGCCGAGCCGATCCGCGACCTTCTGGCCTCCGCGACGTACGCGAAGAACCCTCCGCTCGGCAGCTCTCGTTCGACATAGGCGACGAAGTCCCGGCCCGCTTCTTCCGTGGTCTCCCCGCCGACTCCCATCTCGTCGAACATGCGCCGGCGGCACTCGGTGAGGAAGACCGCGTCGGCGAGCGTGGCTGCGCGCACGGTGACGGAGGCGCCTGTGGCGTCGGATGTGGGCTCTTGCTGCGCCATCACCGAAGCGTAGCGTACTGCGGGTGGCGGACTGCGCTCGACCCGCTGGCGGAGACGCAGTCACCGCATGGAAGGTGTGCGGATGAGCAAGGAAGAGATGTTCGAGGTGTTCGGGGACTTCGATCCGGCCGAGCACGAGGGCGAGGCGCGCGAGCGCTGGGGCGACACCGACGCCTACGCGGAGTCCGCGAAGCGTACCGCTCGCTACTCCAAGCAGGACTGGGTGCGCTTCAAGGCGGAGAGCGAGGAGATCAACGGCGCGATCGCATCGCTGATGGACGAGGGCGTCGCGCCTGGCGATCCGCGCGCGATGGACGCCGTCGAGCGGGCACGCCTCCAGATCGACGAGTGGTTCTACCCCTGCTCGCGGGAGATGCACGCGGAGCTCGGACGGATGTACGTCGCCGACCCTCGGTTCACCGCGACGTACGAGAAGATCCGTCCGGGGATGGCCCAGTACGTGTGCGACGCCACCGCGGCGAACCTCGCATGCGGTGAGCAGGGCGGGTAGATACTGCTTGGAGAGTCGGCACGCATGGTGGCGCCCTGGGGGGATGTCCGCGATGACAGAAGACACGAGCCGGAAGCCGGCGAAGCGCGCCCGACGGTCCGAGGCGGCGATGTCCGCCTATCGCGACTTGCAGGACGACGGGCTCCTCGACATCCTGCTCGGCGGTCTGCTCATCCTCTTCGGCATCACTGAAGGCGTCGAGGGAGTGGGCGGCCCGGCTGGCGCGGTGTGGATCGTCGGCCTCGTGGTGCTGGTGGGGGGCTTCGTCCTCGGGCGACGCCTGGTCACGCAGCCGCGCGTGGGCAGGATCGGCAGCTCGGCCGAGCTCCGCCGCCGCAAGACGAGCGCGGCGGTCGCCGGGATACTGATCCTGGCGGCGGGAACGACCCTCCTCTACCTCGTCGCACAGCCGGAGGAGGGCGTGCTCGGGCTCGCACGGGGCGCCGCCGCCGCGATCGTGCTCGGCGTGACGTTGCTGGCGTTCTTCGGTGCGCTCGCGATGACGCTCAGGATGCCGAGACTGTGGCTCTACGGCGTGATCTATGGGATTCCGCTGCCGATCGGCGTGCTGCTGGCGATCTACGCCGACGTGCGGATCCATCCGCTCATCATCGTCGGCATCCCCGCGCTCTTCGCGGTCGTCTACGGGATCGTGCTGCTGAAGCGCTTCCTGGGGGCGCACCCCGCGCCTCCAGGCGGGGACGCACCGGTGGAAGCCGCCCGCGCGTAGGCTGCGGCCTCGGTACGACCGGCGCGGCCCGCCCTAGCGCCGCAGCGTCGCGACGAGCCTCTGCGGGTTCGAGAGCAAGCCGAGCGCGTTCACTGGGTCGGTGACGACGATGTCGGCTGCCGCGACAGCCGCGGCGCAGGCACCCTCGGCCCCTATCACGCAGATCCCGAGAGCCGCCGCGGCGAGCATCGCGACGTCGTTCGCGCCGTTGCCGACGGCGACCACGGAATCCGCTCCGAGCTCGCGGACGAAGACCGCCTTCTGCTCGGTCTCGTCGCCCGACGAGATGACGTGGAGCCGAACACCGAGCGCCTGTCCGAGCGTGTCCGCCGTGCCGTGCGTGTCGGCGGTGACAATGATCGGCGCCAGCACGCCGTCCAGACCGCTGAGCGCCTCGGCGACACAGTCGAGCGGCCTGCCGTCGAAGGCGATCGTGCCGTTGACGTCGAGCACCAGGTGCTCGAGCGCGAACTCGCGGTAGCCCGGTACGTCGATCCTCAACATGTGGTCTCCTCCTCGTCCTTGGCACCACCCCGCGCCGGCTCCGCCGAGCCGCCGGCCGCTACGCGTCCTTCATCGCCGTCAGCGAGAACATGAGCGGGATGTCCGGCATCCCTTCGGGCATCCTCCAGAAGCCGTCGTCGCCGCGCTC
>JAUVQN010000098.1 GCA_030598125.1 Coriobacteriia bacterium
CCCGAGGACCTCTCCGTGAGCGCGGTCAACCGCTACCTCGAGGTCAAATCGCGCGGCGAGCTCTAGGAGTTCGGGTACACACCCTTCGAACAGCATCCCGCGAAGAAGAGGTGGCATGAGCACCCGTTCGGACCCGACGCGCTCGGCCGGCGTCGTCACGCAATCCCTCCACGTGCCGACCCGCGACGGGGTCCTGGTCGCCATCGACGTGAACCTCCCGAAGGGCCTGTCGCCCGACGAGCGCGTGCCCACCATCCTCATCTCAGCACGCTACTGGCGCAGCTTCGACATGAGGACGCCGGGTCGGCCCGGCAGGCCGCCGATGGGCCCCCGCGCGGCCATCGAGGACTTCCTCGGACGGCACGACTACGCCGTCGTCACCGTGGACGTCCGGGGCTCGGGTGCGTCGTTCGGTTCGTGGAAGGAGGCCTTCTCGCAGACCGAGGTCGACGACATCGGCGACGTGGCCCGTTGGGTCGCGGAGCAGCCGTGGTCGGACGGCACGCTCGGCGCGATCGGGATCTCGTACGAGGGCACGACAGCGGAGATGCTGGCCGCTTCCGGGGCCGAGGGCGTGAAGGCCGTCGTGCCGCAGGAGATGGAGTTCGACGTCTACACGGACATCGTGGCCCCCGGCGGCGTCCTCAACGAGGCGTTCATGAAGGAGTGGGACCTCGCGAACTGCCTCCTCGACGAGGGCCGGATACCCAAGGCGTGGGGCATGTCCGCGCGCCTGTTCGTGAAGGGACCCCGGCCGGTAGACGACGACGCGGGTGGCGCCAAGCTGCGCGCCGCGGTGGCCGGGCACGTGGACAACCTGGACACCCTCGAAGCGGTGAAGGCGATCACCTTCAGGGACGACCCATTCGGTGGCGAGGGCGGCACGCTCGACGACGTCAGCGCGTTCGCGCGCAAGGAGGCGATCGAGGGCTCGGGCGCCGCGGTCTTCGGGTGGGGGAGCTGGCTCGACGGCGCGTGCGCCGACACGGTCGTCCGGCGCTTCGTGACGTTCGAGAACGCGCGCACGGCCGCGATCGGCGCGTGGAGCCACAACATGCAGACGCACGCGAGCCCGTATGCGAAGCCGAAATCGGATCCCGACCCGCCGCTCGAGGTGCAGTGGCGGAAGAGCGTGCGCTTCTTCGATCATCACGTGCGCGGGCTGGGGGACGCGGCGTTCGACACGCCCTGCCTGAGCTACTTCACGATGGGCGAGGAGCGCTGGAAGGAGACGGACGTCTGGCCGCTGCCGGGCACGGTTCCGCGCACCTGGTACTTCGCCGAGGGCGGCGCGCTCTCGCCGGACGCCCCGGTGAGCGACGCGGGCGCCGACAGCTACGAGGTCGACTTCGAAGCCACGACCGGCACCTCGAACCGGTGGCACACCCAGGACGGCGTGACGCCCGTCGTCTACCCGGACCGCGCCACGGCCGACGCGCGGCTGCTGACCTACACGAGCCCGCCGCTGGCGGAGGACACTGAGATCACGGGGTACGCGACGGTCACGCTCTGGGTCGCCTCCACGCACGAGGACGGGGCGTTCTTCGCGTATCTCGAGGACGTGGACGAGTCGGGGCGCGTCAGGTACGTGACCGAAGGGGTCCTCCGAGCCATCCAGCGGAAGATCTCCGACGCGGCCCCGCCCTACCCGCTGTTCGTGCCGTACCACACGTACCGACGCGCGGACGCCATGCCGCTCGTGCCCGGCGAGGTCGCCGAGGTGACCTTCGGGCTGCAGCCGACGTCCGTGCTGATCGCGAAGGGCCACCGCATCCGCATCGCGATCGCTGGGGCGGACAAGGACACCTTCGCGCGCGTCCCCGTGAAAGGGACACCGACGCTCACCATCGAGCGCACGGCGACGCACCCCTCGTACGTCCGGCTGCCGGTGATCGAGCGGGAGTAGGGCTACGCGGGCTCCTCGCGCGCGCCGCGTCCGGCGAAGAGCAGGTACGCCATCACGACGACCCAGACGCCCACTCCCACCAGGAGCTTCACGTAGGGATCGACGCCCCTCGGCGTGAAGAAGCCCTCCACGAGCCCCGCGATGATGAAGAGCGGGATCGTCCCGAGGACGACCTTCACCGCGTCGGGTGCCGCTTCCCTCAGCGCGACGGAGCGCGGCTTGTCGCCGGGGAACGCGAGGGCCTTCGCGAGCATGAGTCCCGATCCGCCGGCGATCGCGATGGCGGTCAGCTCGAGCAGGCCGTGCGGGACGATCAGCGACCAGAACGTGAGCGAGAGGTCCGCCTGTTCGTAGATGCCGGCGAGCGAGCCGAGCAGCAGCCCGTTGCGGACGAGCGCGTAGATCGTGAGCACGCCGAAGGTGGCCCCTCCGGCGAACGCGGTGAACGACACCGTGAGGTTGTTGACGGTGATGTACGCGCTGAGGAGCGGGGCGAGCGCGGCGGTCTCGTCGGCGACGTCGCCGCCGGGCGCCGCGCCGTCACCGATCGCATCGAGGAACTGCGGCGGGACGAAGATCCTCGCGAGCGAGTAGTCGATGAACGCCACGAGGAATCCGAAGGCGACCGCGCCGAAGAGGAACACCGCGGAGATGAGCATGTAGCGGCCGTTCTCTCGCACGAGTCTCGGATAGCCGTCGAGGATGAAGTGCCTGAACGCCTTGGCCCGGCCCGGCCGGGAGCCGTAGAGCTCGCCGTGCGCCTGACTCACGAGGCGGTTGAGGAAGGCGGTCGTCTCCGTGCCCGGGAAGTGGGTCTGCGCGTACGCGAGGTCCGCCGCGGTGCGCCGGTAGTCGTAGTGCATCTGCCGCAGCGCGGCTACGTCGAGTCGCGCGATGCCGTCCTTGCGCGCGGCCTCGACGGCGCGGGCGAGCCGGTCCCAGGATCCCCGGGACTCGGCGACGAACCGTTCCTCGTCCACGTGACCGCCTCCTGGACCATGCATCGGCTCCGGGGGCTCCGCGCTCTAGCGCGGACGGCGCCGGGGCACGCCGCTCGCCGGCCGCGCCCCATGCTAGCATGGGGCTGGCCTGCGCAAGTCCGCTCTGGAGAGGACGGTCGTGGACCCTTCCGAAGCGCGCTCGGAGAGGCTGGATGCGGTCTCGGTCGAGACGCCTGAAGCCGTCGCGTTCCAGCTCGATCTCGCGGGCATGGGCTCGCGCGGCTTCGCGTTCGCGCTCGACGTCTTCGCCATCGTGCTCATCCTCGCGGCGGAGTTCCTGCTCATGCTGGCGATCGTATGGGGACTCGCCGAGTTCACCGGCTTCTTCAGCATGTGGGTGCTCGCCGTCTATTCGGTCGTGGCATTCCTCACGATGTGGGGCTACTTCATCTACGGGGAGGTCCGGCGCGACGGGAGGACGTGGGGCAAGCGCCTGACCGGTCTCCGTGTCGTGCGCGACGACGGCGCCCGCGTGGGCTTCCTCGACTCGGCCATCCGCAACCTGCTCAGGCTCGTCGACTGGCTGCCGGCCTTCTTCGGCGTCGGGATGGTCTCGATGTTCCTGTCGAGCAAAGGCAAACGGGTGGGCGACTATGCGGCCGGCACGATCGTCGTGTGGGACAGTGACGAGCCGCTCGCGCTCTACGGGGAGGGCCGGGAGCAGCCGCTCGAGGCCGCGACGAAAGAGTACCTGGAGCGCCGGGGCGGGTTCACCGAAGCGGCCCGCTACCAGGTCGCGGTGTCGCTCCTGGGGGCGTGGGGCGAGGAGCCCGGCTACTGGGACGAGCCGACGATCGCCGGGAGGCTGGCGGACCTGTCCGGCTGGCGGAGACCGGCGGTCGAGGAGATACCGGGCACCGGGACCGATATCCAGGCGTAGGGGCCCCTCGTGCGACCCGGCGGTCTTGCCCGTGCACCCCTCCGTCCGCTACCGTAAACCCCGCAATGCCGCGTGGTTGACGGTGGAGGTCGGATGGCTCCCGATGCGGGTGCGGACGGTGGCGTGAGCGGCTCGCGCGGCGCGACCGCGGCGAGTCCGAACAGGACGCGGACGCGCGAGCTCGCCGTGGCCGGTCTGCTCGCGGCGCTCCTCGCAGCCGGCGCGTGGCTCGCGATCCCCGTGGGTGCGGTGCCGGTGACGTTGCAGACGTTCGTGGTGGTGCTGATCGCGCTGCTGCTTCCTCCTCGATGGGCCGCCGCGGCGACGGGCACGTACCTCCTCGCCGGGGCGATCGGGCTGCCCGTGTTCTCGGCGGGCCAGGGCGGGCTCGGCGTGCTCCTCGGGCCCACCGGCGGCTTCCTCTTCGGCTTCCTCGTCGGAGCGACGCTAGGCGCCTACGTGCGGGTCGGGCTCGTACGCAGCGGCGCCCGGCGGATGCCCGCGGATATCGCAGCTGCCGTCGTGACGCTGGCGATCGTCTTCTCGCTGGGTTGGCTGCAGCTTTCGCTCGTGACAGGGATGGGTCTTGCCGGCGCGTTCTTCGTGGGGGTCGCGCCGTTCGTCCTCTTCGACGTGGTCAAGGCCGCCGCCGCGGTCGTCGTCGCCGGTGCGCTCCGGCGCGCGGGGGTCGTGCCGGGAGGGTAGCTCGGTCGGCGCTGGTCCTCTCGCATGATGGGTGCTATGGTTCCTATAGGTTCCTAATACTGCCTATTAAGTGCAGGTGCGGCTGATGCAGGACCTGTGGGATGTCCGGCGTGTCGCAGCCTACCTCGGACTCTCCGAGCGCTCGGTCTACGACAAGGCGCGCGGAGGCGACCTGCCGGCTGTGCGCGTCGGCGGCCGATGGCGGTTCCGGCCAGAAGACCTGGACGCGTGGATCACGGAGCGTGCCGCGGGAGCCGTTGCGGCCGAGGCTCGTACGCCGGACCGTTCCGAGCTCGAGCGGCAGCTCGCCGGCGTAGACGATCCCGTGGAGCGCCGTCTGCGGTTCGTCGCCGTCCTTTCGGACGCGTGTCTTGCGCGAGGGTGGAGCGCGCCCGTGATCGTCGGGGGGAACGCCGTGGAGTTCTACACCGCGGGCGGCTACGCGACCATGGATATCGACCTCGTGAGCGAGAGCGAGCCCCTCGACGCGATCCTCGGCGAATGGGGATTCGGGAAGGAAGGACGTCACTGGTTCGACGAGGCGCTCGGGATCGCGGTCGAGTGTCCCTCGGCGCAGCTCGCCGGCGACCCCCATCGCGTGATGCGCGTGGCCGTCGGCGGCCGTGAGGCGAGCATCATCGGCGTCGAGGACCTCCTGATCGACCGGTTGAACGCTTGCGTGCACTGGGATTCGCAGGAGGATTGCGGCTGGGCACGGGTCCTCTACGAGTCGTACCGGGAGACCCTGGATCTGGAGTACGTGCGGCGCCGTGCGGTCCAGGAGGATCTGTCGGAAGTGCTCGAACGGATCACGGGAGGCGACTGATGGCCGGCGCCGTCGACTACGCTCAGTGGCGAGACCATCGCCGACGCATGCTCCGCTCGCAGCTCGGTATCGTCGGGGGGAGCGGCACCGGACCGCTCCGCCGCCGGAAGCTCCGCACCGCGGAC
>JAUVQN010000077.1 GCA_030598125.1 Coriobacteriia bacterium
AGCAAGGTCCTGGCGGGGATCGGCTACCTGTTCTGGCCGGTCGCCCTGGTCACGATACTGGTCGAGCCGTACAAGGACGAGAAGTTCACTAGGTTCCACGCCGCGCAAGCGCTCGGCCTCTGGGTCTCGTTCTTCGTGCTGAGCATCGGCCTCGTGATCCTGGGCTGGATACCGTTCATAGGCTGGTTCTTCGCGATCGCCGGCTTCGTCGTCTGGGTGGCGGCGATCGGCTACGCGATCGTGCTCGCGATCCAGGCCTTCCAGGGCAAGTACATGGAGATCCCGCTCGTCTACGGGTTCATCAAGGACTACGTGGGAGAGTAGGGAGCCGGTGGCTGCGCGCCACGGGCGCAGCGCATCCGCCGCGGCGGATGCGCCGGAGCGCCGCTAGGGCGTGGGCTCCGCCGTCTCCTCCAGCCGGAGTCCGGACCCTTCCCGGCCGGCCGTGACGTGCGTGGCGCCCTCGTCGTCCACGATGTAGAGCGCGAGGCCGTTCTCCGCCGCACATGCTTCGGCGTACTCGCGACCCAGGACGAAGAGCGCTGTCGACAGGATGTCGGCCTCCGTGGCGGTGAGGTCGGTTGCCACCACCGTGAGCGAGCGCATGCCGCGCGCCGGCCGCCCGCTCGCGGGGTCGAGGATGTGGTGGTAGCGGACGCCTTCGGCCTGGAAGGACTGCTGATAGTCGCCGGACGTCGAGACCACGAGGGGACCGGTGTCCCGCTCGGCGACCGCGATGACACGGCCGGGCTCGCGCGGATCCTCGATGCCCACCCGCCACGGCTCGGCGTCGGTCTTGTCCCCGATCGCGAGGGTGGTGCTGACCGCCGTGACGATCGCGCCGCTTGCGGTCTCGTCCGCCGCGAGCGCCTCGGCGGCGAGATCGAGCGCGTGGCCCTTGGCGAGGCCGCCGAAGTCGAGGCCCGGGTCCGGGACCGCTCCTTCCGGATCGTACGAGAAACGATGGAGTGCCTCGGGAGCGGCAGCCGAGGCTGCGGCGGGCGTGGACTCGAAGGAGTCGCGCGCTCGGAGCGCCTCGTCGAGCTCGGCGCTGGAGGGCACGCGTTCGTCGCCGCCGAAGTCGTAGAGCGCGCTCACGCCCCACATGCGGTAGTCGAACGCGCCGACCACCTCGGGTCCCAGCGAAGCGACCACGTCCGTCATCTCCGCGGGAAGCGCGCCGAGGGGGTGCCATTCGAAGGGGTCCGCATCGAACTCGCCGACCGGTGAGGCGGGGTCGTACGCATCGAGCTGGGCCGCCTCGCCCATCCGCTCGAAGGCTTCGGCTGCGGACCGCTCCGCGGCCTCCTCGGAGTCGCCGTACACCGTGACGGAGACTGTGGTGCCCAGCAGCTCGTCGCTCCGGACGTACGGCTCGTCCGCCGGCCCGCAACCCGCGACGAACGCGATGCCCGCTGCCAGCGCGACGAGCGCGATCGTGTGTGTGGCGCACGGTGTCACGGCTGCGGCCGTGGCGGGACTTGAGCGAGGCATGCTCGAAGTATACTTTGGGACGACCCGGGTGAGGGGTGGACGATGAGTCGCGCGGACTGCGCGGTCTCATCCACACAGGCCGTCCTCGCGGTCCCGGCGAGGGGGAGGGACTCCGCGTGTTCCCGATCGTGCACAAGCGCAGGCTCTCGCGCTCCGTCTACGAGATGGGCGTGCAGGCCCCCGCCATCGCGCGCAAGGCGAAGGCCGGACAGTTCTTCATCCTCAGGACGGACGAAGAGGGCGAGCGCATCCCGCTCACGTTCTCCGACTGGGATCCCGAGTCCGGGGTCATCAGCTTCATCTTCATGCGCGTCGGGAAGACCACGCATCAGCTCTCGCACCTGGAGACGGGAGACGCGCTCGCCGACGTCACCGGCCCGCTCGGCATCCCTACGCACGTGGACGGCCTGGGCAGGGTCGCGGTCGTCGGCGGCGGTGTCGGCGCCGCGGTGGCGTATCCCGTCGCCCGTGCGATGCAGGAGGCCGGCAGCGACGTCACGGTCGTCCTGGGCGCGCGCAATGCCGACCTTCTCATCCTGGAAGAGGAGTTCCGCTCGCTCGGCGTGGACCTCATCGTGGTCACAGACGACGGCTCCGCGGGCCGCAAGGCGCTCGTCACCGAGCCGCTCCGCGAGCTCTGCGAGACGGGTGCGATCGACAGCGCCATGGCGATCGGTCCCACGATCATGATGCGCTTCTGCGCCGAGACGGCCGCCGAGCACGGCGTCCCCTGTGTCGTGAGCCTCAACCCGATCATGGTGGACGGCACCGGCATGTGCGGCTCATGCCGCGTGACCGTGGGCGGCGAGACCAGGTTCGCGTGTGTGGACGGACCTGACTTCGACGGGCACGAGGTCGACTTCGAGGAGCTCATGTCGAGGCAGCGCGTCTACACGGACGAGGAGCGTCTCGCCGACGCGGAGTACACCGAGGAGTGCTCGTGCCGGCTGGAGTGAGCGAGGGCGGAGACGCCACGAGCGGCGGCGACACACCGCGTCGCAAGCCGTCGCGCGCGCCTCGCACGCCGATGCCGGAGCAGAGCCCTGTCGAGCGGCGTGGCAACTTCGACGAAGTGACGCTCGGCTACTCGCCCGAGGAGGCCGTGGCCGAGGCGGAGCGGTGCCTTCAGTGCAAGAACCCCACGTGCATCGAGGGCTGCCCGGTCAACATCGACATCAAGTCGTTCCTCGCCAGGGTGATCGACGGCGACTTCCACGGCGGCGTGGAGGTCATCAAGGTGAAGAACGTGCTGCCGTCCGTGTGCGGGCGTGTCTGCCCGCAGGAGGACCAGTGCGAAGTGGTCTGCGTGCTCGCGAAGAAGTACGAGCCGGTGGCGATCGGGCGCGTGGAGCGCTTCCTGGGCGACTTCGACCTCGCCTGCGACATCGAGGCGCGGTGCCACCCGGAGGTGGGCGAGCCCACCGGTCGTTCCGCGGCGATCGTCGGGTCGGGCCCCGCGGGACTCGCCTGCGCACAGGAGCTGGCGCGGCTCGGGCATTCGGTCGCGATGCTGGAGGGACTGCACGCCCCCGGCGGAGTCCTCGTCTACGGCATCCCGGAGTTCCGGCTCCCGAAGGACATCGTCCAGGCGGAGATCGACGCGCTCATCGAGATGGGCGTGGAGCTCAGGACGAACGTGGTCGTGGGCAAGACAGTGACGCTCGACGAGCTGATGGGCGAGGAGGGCTTCGGGACCGTCTTCATCGGCAGCGGCGCGGGGCTGCCCGTCTTCCTGGGGATCCCCGGCGAGAACCTGAACGGCGTCTACTCCGCGAACGAGTTCCTGACACGCAACAACCTGATGAAGGCGTACCTCTTCCCCGAGTACGACACGCCCATCTGGCGGGGCCGCAAGATCGCGGTGGTCGGCGGCGGGAACGTGGCCATGGACTCGGCCAGGACCGCGCTCAGGCTCGGCGCCGAGGAGGTCTTCCTCGTCTATCGACGCTCCGAGGAGGAGATGCCGGCGCGGGCCGAGGAGGTCGAGCATGCGCGCGAGGAGGGCGTCGAGTTCAAGATGCTCTGCTCGCCGGCGGAGGTGACCGGGCGCGACGGCTGGGTCACGGGCCTCGTCGCGACGCGCATGGAGCTCGGTGAGCCCGACGACTCGGGACGGCGCTCGCCGGTGTGCGTGATGGGCTCCGACTTCGAGATCGCGTGCGACACGGTCATCATGGCCGTCGGCACGCGGGCCAACCCCCTCATCTCGGACGCCGCTCCCGGGCTCGAGCTCACGGACCGCGGCTACATCGTCACCGGCGACGACGGCTCCACGTCGCTCCCCGGCGTCTACGCCGGCGGCGACATCGTGACGGGTGCTGCGACGGTCATCGAGGCGATGGGCGCGGGGAAACGGGCGGCGACCGCGATGGATGCGTGGCTCCAGCGGCCAAGATAGGTTGCCCCAGCGGCTAATGTAGACCGTCCATCCGGCCGATTTCAGTATACTGAGGACACATTTCGGCGACGAACGGTCGCTGAGAGCCGCCGATTGGGAGGGGCGCCATGAGTACGCCTGACGAGGACGTCTCGGTCCTCGTCGTCGATGACGACGAGTCCATCGTCGAGGTGATCCGCCTCGCGTTCGAGGCGGACGGTATGCGCGTTCTCTCCGCAGGTGACGGCGCCGAGGCGCTCGACGTGCTCCGTGCCGAGGACATCGATGTGGTCGTCCTCGATATCATGATGCCCAAGGTCGACGGCTGGATGGCCCTGATGGAGATCCGCAACGATCCCAGGCTGTCCGACACGCCCGTCATCATGCTCACGGCGAAGACGCAGGACCTCGCCAAGACGCTCGCCTTCAAGCAGGGCGTGCAGCAGTACGTCACCAAGCCGTTCAACATCATGGAGCTCACCGCGCGCGTCCGCGCGCTCGCGTCCGACAGCGCGCGCAGGGCCGCCGTCGCAGGCAAGGACAAGGAGTTCAGGCGGCTCGCGGTCCGCAAGGGCGGGCGCACGGTGCTCCTGGACATCGACGAGATCATCTACGTCTCGGCCAAGAACAAGTCCACGTACGTGCACACCTTCGAGAACCAGTACATCGTGGACATGACGCTCGCCGAGCTCGAGGAGAAGCTGACCGGCGACGCCTTCCACAGGGTCCACCGCAGCTTCATCGTGCGTCTCGACGCCATCAAGGAGATCCTCCGCTTCGACGGCGGCTACGTCGTCGTCGTGAAGGACCGCGACGAGACGCGCGTCCCTGTCGCGCGCAGGAACGTGCGCGGCTTCCGCGAGGTCGTGGGGTTCTAGGATCTGAGCTCCTCCAACACCCGATCGAGAGGGGTCCCATGTCACGTCGGCGCGCTTCCCTCGTGTCGAAGGCGAGCCTCCTGGTGCTCGCGGCGCTCGTGGGCGTCGCGCTCTTCAGCGGATGCACCTCTGATGAGGCCTCAGAGGCGGGCGATACCGGCGAGGAGACGGCCGAGACCGCAGCGGACGACGCGACCGAAGCGCCCGAGGAGCCCGCGCCGGCGGGCGAGGACCTCGACGTCGTGGTGCAGCCACCGACGGACACCATCGCGATGCTCGACCCCTCTGCGGCCGATGCGGGCTCCGCGTACGGGATCGAGTTCGAGGTCTATGGCTGGGGGCCCGAGCAGGACACGCTCGTGATCTACGTGTCCAGCAGCGCGGCGGTCGACGAGGGCGGCACGACGTTCGACTTCGCGGAGGAGAACGTGGTCGTGGTCGCCGACGCCGACTCGCTCGACATGGTGCGGGAAGGCGGCAGCTACTCCGGGACGCTGGTGCTGGTGGAGCGCGAAGGGGTCCTGGTCCCCGAGCTGCACGACGTCGAGACGCTCTAGCGGCGGCTGCCCGGATGCCCCGTTCGCTCCCTCATGACTCCGCTCGCCCGTGCTGCTATGTTTGTCGTGGCCCGGTGCCGGACACGGGAGGCACGTCGCGTTGACAGGGGCGGTCGAGCTTGCCTGATATGGTCTCCGTCGTCATCCCCATGTACAACGAGCGCGAGAACGCGCGCGACACCCTGACCGCGGTCGCCGATGCGCTTCGCACAGCGGGCTTCGACTACGAGCTCATCCCCGTCTCGGACGGCAGCACCGACGGCACCGCCGACGAGCTCTCTGCCATCGCGACTGAAGACCCGCAGGTCAGACCCGTTGTATATGCGACGAACCGAGGTCGCGGCTACGCACTGAAACGCGGCTTCGAGCAGGCCCGCGGTGAATACGTGGCGTCGCTCGACGCCGACCTCTCCTACACGCCGGATCACGTCGTCCTCCTCGTCCAGACGCTGAAGGACGATCCCGAGGTGGACGTGGCGGTGGGGTCGCCGTACATGCCGGGGGGCGGGGTCGAGGGTGTCTCGGCCTCCCGACTCGCGATCTCGAAGGCGGGCAACGTCGTGCTTCGCTACTCGCTTCCAGAGCCGATCCACACCAGCACTGGGATTCTGCGCGCCTACCGGGCGCCGGTGCTCCAGTCGCTCGACCTCGAGTCGGAGGGCAAGGAGATACACCTCGAGATACTCTCGAAGTCCATGGCGCTCGGCTACCGGATCGTCGAGGTGCCGTCCACGCTGAGGTCCCGCAAGAAGGGCACGTCGAGCTTCAAGCTCAAGTCCACCGCCTCGAGCCACATCCTGTTCAGCGTGCTGCAGAGGCCGACGGCCATCTTCGGGGTGGTCGGCGTGCTGCTCGTCACCGTCGGCATCATCACCGCAGGCTACCTCCTCGGCGAGTATCTGACCGGCTCCCTCAATCCCGAACGCCCCCTGATGACGGTGATGCTCCTCCTCTTCCTCGTCGGGGTGCTGCTCCTTGGGTTCGCCATCGTCGCGCAGCAGCTCCTCGAGCTGCAGAAGGATGTCATCCGTCTGCAGGGGGACGTGCGACGGCTGAGGGCCGAGGTGGGCGCGGTCGAGGGCGCGGCCGGTGACGACCGGGACGCCTGAGTCGGGCGCGTCCGACGGGCCCGACGCGCCGGTCGAGCACGGCACACCGGCACCCGCCTGGCGCCGGATCCTCGTCCGCGGACTCCGTATCGCCGTCGCGGTATTCCTGCTCTGGTTCCTCTGGTCCCGCTCCGGCATCGACGACCTCGCAGAGCTCGTCGAGTCGCTCGACTGGGGCTGGGTGCTCGCGGCGGCGGCTGTCGTGCCCTTCGCGCTCGGCATCCGGGCATTCAACCTGACGCTGCTCACGAATCGCGCGCGCCGGGTCTTGGGCGCCTGGCAGTCGTATCGGTTGACGCTCATCGGTGTGGGGGCGAACCTCTTCCTCCCCACCGGCGTCTCCGACCTCCTGAAGGCGCATTTGGGATACCGCGCGTACGGGAATCCCGAGGACATCGTCCTCTCGACGATCTACGACAAGCTCACGGCC
>JAUVQN010000113.1 GCA_030598125.1 Coriobacteriia bacterium
CAGAGTGCTCTCGGACACGGACTATGGGCAGGTACTTGAGGAGGCGCGGACCGCTTCCGAGGTGGAAGCGGCACTCGACGCCTACGTCGAAGGGCTCTTCGACTTCATGGACGCGGCCGGGCTCCCGGAGCCGTACTGCCGCTTCTTCCGGCGGCGCTACGACTACCTGAACCTGAAGGGCCGGCTCAAGGCCGACGCGTTGAACGTGCCCGTCGACGAGCTCCTGGTGGGGCACGGGACCGTGGAGCGGGAGCGCTTCCTCGGCGCGATCGACGCGCTGCCCGACTACCTGAAGGATGCCGCGGCTCCGCTCTACACGGACGACGGAGGAGTGCTCCGCGACGTCATCGACCCGGTGGTGGACCGGGCGATGTTCACCGATCTCCTCGCGGCGGCGGATGAGTCCGGGAGCAGGTTCCTCGAGGACGCGGCACGACTCATGATCGATCTCGCCAACATGAAGACGGTGGTGAGGGCGAAGCGGCTCGGCTGGACGCCGGTCGTGACGAACGCGGCGCTCGTCCGCGGCGGCACCGTCTCGCCGAAGGAGCTCATGATCGCGTACCTGCGGCCGCTGCCCGAGCTCGCCGAGCGGCTCTCCGCGAAGGCGCCCTTCCGGCAGGCGGACGCGGAGGACCTCGTCGACATCGAGCGCCTCGACATCGTGGCGGACAACCTCCTCATGCGTCAGGCGAAGAAGGCGCGGCTGGCGGCGACGGGTCCGGAGCCCATCGTCGGCTACGTCTTCGCGCGCCTCTCGGAGGTCGCCGCGCTGAGGATGCTGCTCCTCGGGAAGATGGCCGGGATGTCCGCGGACGAGCTCAGGAGGAGGCTGAGGGACCTCTATGTCTGACGCGGCACAGCGCGCGGACACGGCACGGGACACCGGTACGGCGCAGCGTGTCGCGGTCGTGGGCGACGCGACGAGCGTCGCGGGCTTCCGGCCGCTCGGGTTCGCAGTCTACGCGCTCGATCGGCCGGAGGAAGCGCGCACGCTCTGGCACGAGCTCGGCTCCGGTTTCTACGCCGTCGTCTTCGTCACGGAGCCCGTCTTCGAACAGATAGAGGACCTCGCGGAGGAGGTCTTCGACCAGGCGACGCCGGCGATCACGGTCATCCCCGGAGCGGGCGCGAGCAAGGACCTGGGGCGGCAGAAGATGCTCCGGGCCGTCGAGCGTGCGCTCGGCACGACCTCGCTCATCAAGGAGAGGGAAGAGTAGATGGAGCAGGGCAAGGTAGCGAAGGTGGCCGGTCCGCTCGTCGTGGCAGAAGGTCTCGTCGAGTCCAGGATGTACGACCTCGTGCAGGTCGGCGAAGAGGGGCTCATGGGCGAGATCATCGAGATGCGCGGCGACAAGGCCTCCATCCAGGTCTACGAAGAGACTGGCGGGATCGGCCCGGGCGACCCGGTCATGTCGACGGGAGCGCCGCTCTCGGTCGAGCTCGGCCCCGGCATGCTCGAGGCCGTCTACGACGGGGTGCAGCGCCCACTCGACGTGCTCAAGGATAGGACCGGGGAGTTCCTCGCTCGTGGCGTCACGGCGCCCGGCCTCGACCGCGACCGCGTGTGGCAGTTCGTCGCCTCCATGAAGCCCGGCGATCGGGTCGAGGGCGGCGACATCATCGGCACCGTGCAGGAGAACGTCGTGCTCGAGCACCGCGTGCTCGTCCCGCCGAGCGTGTCGGGCACGCTCGAGGAGATCTCGTCGGGCGAGTACACGGTCACCGACCTCATCGGGCGGGTCGCCACGGACGACGGCGACAGCGTCGAGCTCACGATGATGCAGAAGTGGCCCGTCCGAGTCGCGCGACCCTACAAGCGCAAGCTCGGCGCGTCCGAGCCGCTCACCACGGGCACGCGCGTGATCGACACCTTCTTCCCGGTCACGAAGGGCGGCGTCTCGTGCATCCCGGGTCCCTTCGGCGCGGGCAAGACGGTGACACAGCACCAGATCGCGAAGTGGGCCGACGCGCAGGTCGTCGTTTTCATCGGGTGCGGCGAGCGCGGCAACGAGATGACCGACGTGCTGATGGAATTCCCCGAGCTCGAGGATCCCTACTCCGGCGAGCCGCTCATCAAGAGGACCGTGCTCGTCGCGAACACGTCGAACATGCCGGTGGCGGCGCGCGAGGCGAGCGTGTACACGGGCATCACGATGGCCGAGTACTTCCGCGACATGGGCTACGAGGTCGTGCTCCAGGCCGACTCGACGTCGAGGTGGGCCGAGGCGATGCGCGAGATCTCCGGCCGTCTCGAGGAGATGCCGGGCGAGGAAGGCTTCCCCGCGTACCTGGGCACGAGGCTCGCGGCGTTCTACGAGCGCGCAGGGAAGGTCGAGACGCTCGGCGCCGAGGGCGACCACGGTGCGGGCGCGGAAGGGGCCGGCGACGAGCTGGACCTCACGCCGGACGCACGGTCCGTCGGGCGGACCGGCTCGATCACGGTCGTCGGTTCCGTCTCGCCGCCCGGCGGCGACCTTTCCGAGCCGGTCGTGCAGAACACGCTCAGGGTCGTGAAGGTCTTCTGGGCGCTCGAGGACCGGCTCGCCTACGAGCGGCACTTCCCGGCGATCGACTGGCTCGTCTCCTACTCGCTCTATCTCGACCGCGTGAGCGAGTACTGGGGCGAGCACGTGCACCCGGACTTCCGCGAGCGGCGGGACCAGTGCATGGCGATCCTCCAGCGCGAGAACGAGCTCGCCGAGATCGTGCGGCTCGTCGGCATGGAGGCGCTCTCCGCGGACGAGCAGATCCTGATGGAGACCGCCAAGTCGGTGCGAGAGGACTTCCTGCAGCAGAACGCGTTCAGGGACGACGACCAGTTCACGTCGCTGGCGAAACAGTACCGCCTGCTGCAGACGATTCTCCACTTCCACGAGCGCGCGCTCGAAGCCCATGCGCAGGGCGCGTATCTCGCGGACATCTTCGAGGCGCCGGTCCGAGAGCGGATCGCGCGCGCGAAGTACCTGCCGGAGGACGAGATGGACGTGTTCGACGAGATCGCAGGGGAGATCGACACCCAGCTCGTCGGTCCCGGTCGTGCAGGAGGGGAGGCCTCGTGAGCCGCGAGTATCAGACCACCCGCGAGATCATCGGCCCGCTCCTGCTCGTAGAGGACGTCGAGGGCGTCACGTACGGCGAGCTCGTGGAGATGGAGTTCCCTGACGGCACCCGCTCGCTCGGCAACGTGCTCGAGGTCGACGGCGACGTGGCGCTCGTCCAGGCGTTCGAGGGCACGCGTGGCTCGAACCCGCGCGACACGAAGGTCCGCTTCCTCGGCAAGGGTCTCGAGCTCGGCGTCTCGCGCGACATGCTCGGGCGTGTCTTCGACGGGCTCGGGCGTCCCCGCGACGACGGTCCCGAGATCATCCCCGAGGTGCGGATGTCCATCCACGGGGAGCCGATCAATCCGACCGCGCGGGACTTCCCCGACGACTTCATCCAGACCGGTATCTCCGCCATCGACGGCCTGAATCCGCTGGTGCGCGGTCAGAAGCTGCCCATCTTCTCCGGCTCTGGGCTGCCCCATTCGGAGCTCGCCGCGCAGATCGCGCGTCAGTCCGCGGTTCTCGCGAGGAGCGACGACCCCGGCAAGGCCGGCGAGAAGCTCGAGGGCGAGTTCGCGGTCGTGTTCGCGGCCATGGGCATCACGTTCGAGGACGCGGACTTCTTCATCGACGAGTTCAGGCGCACGGCCGCCATCGAGCGGGCGGTCCTCTTCCTGAACCTCGCCGACGACCCCGCTGTTGAGCGCATCGCCACGCCGCGGATGGCGCTCACCGCCGCGGAATACCTGGCGTTCGACTGCGACATGCACGTGCTCGTCATCCTCACCGACATGACGTACTACTGCGAAGCGCTCCGCGAGGTATCGGCGGCGCGCAAGGAGGTGCCGGGCCGGCGTGGCTATCCCGGCTACCTCTACACCGACCTCGCCACCCTGTACGAACGGGCCGGCAGGATCATCGGCAAAGAAGGCTCCATCACGCAGATCCCGATCCTCTCGATGCCCGAGGACGACAAGACGCACCCCATCCCCGACCTCACGGGCTACATCACGGAGGGCCAGATCATCCTCGACCGGAACCTGCACAGGAGCGGCGTCTACCCGCCGATCGCCGTGCTGCCGTCGCTCTCGCGTCTCAAGCAGAAGGGCATCGGGTCCGGCAAGACGCGCGAGGACCACGCCGACCTGAGCAACCAGCTGTTCGGAGCGTATGCCCGCGGCATCCAGGCCATGGAGCTCGCGGTCATCCTGGGCGAGTCGGCGCTCTCGGACACGGACAAGGCCTTCGTGGAGTTCGCGAAGCGCTTCGAGCGCGACTTCATCGGCCAGAGGCGGGATGAGGACCGCTCCATCGAGGAGACGCTCGCGATCGGATGGGAGCTCGTGGGGATCCTGCCGCGGGCCGAGCTCAAGCGGATCAAGGACGAGTACATAGAGAAGTACCTGGACGCCGAAGGGATCGACGAGGAGACGGCGACCGA
>JAUVQN010000149.1 GCA_030598125.1 Coriobacteriia bacterium
GGGGCGTAGTGCCGCGATTCCTCCCTCGTACCCCGCTACCGCATCTCGTCCCGAGCGACACTCCGCGGCGGCTCGAAATGTGCCTTCCGCGCTACCGCTTTCAGGCGAGAGCGGAAGCGAGCATCAGTGGTAACCCGCGGCGAAGACTCGGTCCTTTCGCGGATGCGTGACCGGCCGGGCCGCGCTGTAGTTCCCAGGCATGGAGGACCGTGATACCCACGGGCTTATCCTTGCTTCCCGTCGAAGAATGAGGCGTTGATGTCCGAGAACCCTGACCCTGTCCGCGGCGGAGACGGCTTCGCGGCCGCTTCGTTCGAGATCGTCCGGCGCGAAGACTTCTCGGACGTCACGTATCTGCTCGAAATCCGCCACCCGCGGATGGCCAAGGCCGCCAAGCCGGGTCAGTTCGTCATTGTCATGGAGCACGACCACGGTGAGCGGATCCCGCTCACGCTCGCGGACTTCGATCCCGAGCGCGGCACGGTGACGCTGGTCGTCCAAGCAGTCGGGAAGACGACGAGGGAGATGCAAGCTCGCTGTCAAGTGGGCACGAGCCTGCACGCGCTCGTCGGCCCGATGGGCAATCCGAGCCGCATCGAGGACGCGCGCAAGGTCGTCTGCGTGGGCGGCGGTCTCGGTGTCGCCCCCGTCTATCCCCAGGCGCGCGGGTACAAGCAGAGCGGGGCCTACGTGATCGGCGTGATCGGCTTCCGGAGCAAGGAGCTGATGTTCTGGGAGGACAAATTCCGCTCCGTGTGCGACGAGTTCATCGTCTGCACCGATGACGGCTCGGAGGGGATCAAGGGGGTCGTAACCGCCGGGATCGAGGAAGCGCTCGCGCAGCACTCCGACATCGACGAGGTCGTCGCGATCGGTCCGCCGATCATGATGAAGTTCTGCGCGAAGACGACGCGCCCGCACGGGATCAGGACGGTGGTGAGCCTCAACCCCGTGATGGTCGACGGCACGGGCATGTGCGGCGGCTGTCGCGTGAAGGTGGGCGACCAAGTGAAGTTCGCCTGCGTCGACGGCCCGGAGTTCGACGCGCACGCGGTCGACTTCGACGACCTCATTGCGCGCCTGCGGCGCTTCACGAGGAGCGAGACGGCCGCGCTCGAGCGCTGGCAGGAGAGCTGCCGCGTCGCGGCGGGCTGACGAGGAGCGAGATGTCCACACCGCCGAGGAAGAAGAAGACGATCCGGACGATCCCGCAGGAGCGAACGTCGATGCAGGAGCAGGACCCGCAGGTCCGCGCGACCAACTTCGCCGAGGTCGCCTGCGGCTACACGCTCGAGGAGGCGATGCGCGAGGCAGAGCGGTGCCTGTTCTGCCCGGACGAGCCGTGCATCCCCGGCTGCCCCGTCGAGATCGACATCCCCGAGTTCATCCTGAAGATCACCGAGAAGAGCCTCCACGGCGCGTACGAGACGATCACCGACACGAACCTCTTGCCGGCGATCTGCGGTCGGGTCTGCCCGCAGGAGTCACAGTGCGAGGGCGTGTGCGTCGTCGGCGACACGCTCGAGCCGGTGGCGATCGGTCGGCTCGAGCGGTTCATCGGCGACATGGCGATCGCCGAAGGCTGGGAGAGCGTGCCATACATCGAGCCGAGCGGATTCCGGGTCGCCATCGTCGGATCTGGTCCCGCCGGCATAGCGTGCGCCGCCGAGATGGCGAAGTGCGGCTGCGACGTGACTGTCTACGAGGCCTTCCACGAGCCCGGCGGCGTCCTCAAGTACGGCATCCCGGACTTTCGCCTGCCGAACGAGGTGATCGACGCCGAGATCGAGAAGCTGAGACAGCTCGGAGTCACGTTCGAGCCCAACACGCTCGTCGGACGGCTCTTCACCGTCGAGGAGCTGGTAACCGAGATGGGGTACCACGCGGTCTTCATCGGCACCGGCGCGGGTGCCCCGAGCTTCATGGGCATCCCCGGCGAGTCGCTCGCGGGAGTGTTGTCCGCGAACGAGCTGCTCACCCGCTGCAACCTGATGCGCGCGAGGGACTTCCCGGAGTACGACACCCCGCTGCAGATGGGCACGCGCGTCGCAGTCGTCGGCGCCGGGAACACGGCGATGGACGCGATGCGCGTGTGCCTGCGCCTCGGCGCGGGCACAGTCTGCTGCGTCTACCGGCGGATGCGCAACGAGGCGCCGGCCCGCGCCGAGGAAGTCCAGCACGCGGAGGAGGAGGGGATCGAGTTCCACTGGCTGACGACCCCGGTGGAGATCCTCGGCGACGAGGACAACGACGTGCGCGCGATCCGGTGCCAGAGGATGGAGCTCGGTGAGCCGGACGAGTCGGGCCGCGGCCGCCCGGTGCCGGTGCCCGGCAGCGAGTTCGAGATGGACATCGACATGGTCGTCTACGCGATCGGGACGAAGGCGAACCCGATCCTCGGCCAGACCTCGTCTCTACGGCTCGACGAGCGCGGGTACATCGTCACCGACGAGAGCCTCGCCACCTCGATCGCAGGCGTGTGGGCGGGCGGCGACATCGTCACCGGAGCAGCGACGGTGATCGAGGCGATGGGCGCCGGACGCAGAGTGGCGAGCGAGATGAAGGCGTACCTCGGGCTGCGCGACACGGACGTCGTCTACCACCCTGAGCGTCGCGGCAGTGCCGGGAAGCGCTTCGGCATCGACGTCGACGAACACGACTACGTGCGCGTGACCGCATGAGCGACGTCAGCGCGAAAC
>JAUVQN010000082.1 GCA_030598125.1 Coriobacteriia bacterium
ACCTGCTCCTTCAGGGCCTTCACCATCTTCGCGGTGCGGAAGGGAGTGAGCATGCCCGCCATGTCCTTGATGCAGATGGTGTCCGCGCCCAGTTCCTTCAGGTCCTGGGCGTACTCGAGGTAGCGGTCGAGCGTGTGGACCGGGCTCACGGTGTAGGAGATCGCGCCCTCGAAGTGCGCGCCCGTCTCCTTGATCGCCGCCGCCGATACCTCGACGTTCCTCGGATCGTTGAGCGCATCGAAGACACGGAAGATGTCGATGCCGTTCCTGTGCGCAGCATGGACGAAGCGACGCACCACGTCGTCGCTGTAGTGCCGGTATCCGACGAGGTTCTGACCCCTGAGCAGCATCTGGAGGGGGGTCTTCGTCACGTGGCGTTTCACGATCCGGAGCCGGTCCCAGGGGTTCTCGTCGAGGAACCTCAGTGCGGCGTCGAACGTGGCCCCGCCCCAGACCTCGAGCGACCAGTACCCGACGTCGTCCATCTTGGGAAGGATGGGGATCATGTCCGAAACATGCATCCTCGTCGCCCACAAGGACTGGTGGGCGTCTCTCAGTGTCGTGTCCGTGATCCGCAGAGGTCGCATGGGCGCCTCGCCCCTCCCTTCCTTCGACGAGAGCGGACCGCACGGGCGACCCGCTCGAGGATGACGCGTGCTCGTCAGTATACGGGAGAGACGCCAGGTCGCGCGAGGGCGCGGGCGTCTCAGACGCGCGTGATGTAGCTGCCGTCGCGCGTATCCACCTTCACGACGTCCCCGACGTCGATGAAGAGCGGCACTTGCACGACCGCGCCCGTCTCGACCGTGGCGGGCTTGCTCCCGCTCTGCTTGGTGTCGCCCTTGATGCCGGGATCGGTGTCGGTGACCTCCAGCTCCACGAACATCGGCGCTTCCACGCCGGTGAGCTCGTCATCGGCATACTTGAGCTGGGTGACGTCGTTCTCCTTCATCCACCGCGACTGGTCGCCGACGACGTCGGCCTCGAGCGCGACCTGCTCGTACGTGTCGGTGTCCATGAAGTGGAACTGCAGACCGTCGGTGTAGAGGTACTGCATCCGCTTCGTCTCCATGCGGACGTCATCGAACGACTCGCCCGCGCGGAACGTCTCCTCGACCACCTTCCCGCTGACGGTCTCCTTGAGCTTGGTGCGGACGAACGCCCCGCCCTTGCCGGGCTTGACGTGCTGGAAGTCGACCAGCGTCCAGATCTTGCCTTTGTGGCGGATGGTCATACCGGTCTTGAACTGGTTGGTGGTGACGGACATGCGCGATGGTCCCTTCGTCCTAGAGCTCGATCAGGTGCTTGGGTGCGTGAGTGAGGACCTCGGGCCCATCCGATCCCACCGACACCAGGTCCTCTATCCTAACACCGCCCAGTCCCCCCACGTAGACGCCCGGCTCGATCGTGACGACGGCCCCGATCGGCAGCGACTCCTCGCTCGTGCGACCGATGCGGGGGGCCTCATGTACCTGGAGGCCGACGCCGTGTCCGAGTCCGTGCAGGAAGGCTTCGTCGAGGCCACGCGCCGCGAGCGTGTCGCGGGCCACCGCGTCGAGGTCGCGTGCGGGCATCCCGGGCCTGAGCGCCGCGATCGCTCCCCTGTTGGCCTCGAGCACCGCATCGAACAGCTCACGCTCCCGCTCGCCGGCCGTGCCCACGACGACCGTGCGCGTCATATCCGAACAGTAGCCGTCGACTCGGGCACCGAAGTCGAGCTTCACGAGGTCACCGGAGACGATCTCGCGGTCCGTCACCGTCGCGTGCGGTCTCGCCGAGTTCGGTCCGCTCGCGACGATCGGCGGGAACGCGACCCCGTCCGACCCGTTCTTCCTCATGAACCACTCGAGGTCGAGCGCGACGTCCCGCTCCGTCCGGCCCGCTTCGATGCGCTCCAGCACGTACTCGAATGCCAGATCGCCCAGGTGCGCGGCCCGCGCGATGCGCTCGCGCTCCTCCGGCTCCTTCACCAGACGGAGCCGCTCCGCCCAGTGCTCCTCCACCTCGACGTGGGCGGAGACCCGCTCCGACACGTAGCGGAACCGCCCGTACGGGACGGAAGACTCCAGCACGACCCGTTCGGCTTCCATCACGTCGAGCTCGTCGCACAGCTCCGCGTAGAGTGATTCGCCCTGGATGAAGAGCCGCCACGGTGTGCCGGAGGCCGCGTGCCGGGCCGCTTCCGTGTAGCGGCTGTCGGTATGGACGCTCGCGCTCTCAGCAGTGACGAGCAGCGCCACGTTGGCCATGTCGTCGAAGACGCCCTCGAACCCGGTGAGGTAGCGGACGTTCGCGATCTCGGTGACCACCGCCGCGGAGGCGTCGCTCTCGGCGAGACGCCGGCGGAACGCCTCGAGGCGCGCCTCCGACCTCATCATTCCTCCTCGAGGATCCCCATGAGCGCGTCCAGGCCCAGCGCGTAGGAACGCGGGCCGAAGCCGGAGATCTGTCCCGCACACTCCGCGACGATCACGCTCTTCCGCCGGAACTCCTCCCGCGCCGCGATGTTGCTGAGGTGCACTTCCACGACCGGCACGTCCACCGCGGACACGGCGTCCCTGAGCGCATACGAGTAGTGGGTGAACGCCCCGGGGTTGAAGATGACGCCGTCGTACGCACCCGACGCCTCCTGCAGCCTGTCCACCAGCTCGCCCTCATGGTTGGACTGCGCGAAGCCGATCTGGACGCCGCGCTCGGCCCCGAGTGCCGACAGCGTCGTCTCGATGTCCGAGAGCGTGGATGAGCCGTACATCTCGGGATCGCGTCTCCCGAGCAGGTTCAGGTTGGGGCCGTTCAGCACGAGCACGCGTCTCATGTCGACCACTCCTCGATCCGTGACGTCGTCTCCGTCCATACCGCAAGATGCCGAAGGAGGTCCTCGTCCGCCACGGCGCGGACCTCCCAGCTCCCTGGTCCGGTCGAGAGGACGAACCGCACCGCCCCTCCCCTCGCCTTCTTGTCCGCGCGCATCGCCTCGAGGAGCCTCACGGGCTCGAGCTCTCGGCGCACCGGCGGCGAACCGAGCGCCTCCAAGAGCCGCTCCTGCCGAGCACGCCATGCGGGGCCGACCCCATCGAGTTCCTCGGCGAGCGCCGCGGCGAACCGCATGCCGTCCGCGACCGCCTCGCCGTGCGCCACGGCTCCGTAGCCCAGGACCCGCTCGATCGCGTGGCCCAGCGTGTGTCCGAGATTGAGGCTCTCTCGCGGACCCGACTCGCGCTCGTCATCCGAGACCACGGCCGCCTTGAATCGTACGGCCCGCACGACCGCATCCCGCACGACATCGGCATCGCGGTCCATCAGCGCATCCGCGTGCCCTTCGAGCCACCCGAGCAGCGGCTCGCCATCGAGCACACCGGCCTTCGCGACCTCGACCAGGCCGCACGTCCACTCGCTGTCGGGCAGCGTGGTCAGCGCGCCCGTGTCCGCGAGCACGAGCTGAGGCTGCCAGAACGCGCCCACGAGGTTCTTGCCGGCCTCGAGGTCGACCGCCGTCTTCCCACCCACCGAGCTGTCGACCTGCGCCAGCAGCGTGGTGGGAAGCTGCACGTACGACACGCCGCGCATGTAGGTGGCCGCACAGAAGCCGCCAAGATCGCCGACGACCCCGCCACCCAGCGCCAGGACGGTCCCTTCGCGGTCGAGCCCACGCGTGACGCACTGCTCCAGCACGCGCCCGGCGGTCTCCCAGCTCTTCGAACGCTCGCCCGGCGGCACGACCACGACCGAGGCGGTCCTGCCCACCTCCTCGAGCGACGAGCGGACCCGGGACGTGTAGAGGGCGTCCACATGCTCGTCGGACACGATGAGGGCCACACCCTTCCCGACCACGCCGGACACGAGCTCGCCCGTCCTTTCGAGAAGGCCCTCTCCTACGACGACGTCGTACGCACTGCTCGGCGTCCTGACCGTCACCGACTCGCGAGGCTCGGCGTTCATCCGGCTCTCGCCTCCACGAGCCCGAGCACAGACTCGGCCACCTCGGCGGGATCGACATCGGTGGTGTCCACCGCGACATCAGCCGCACCTTCGTAGAGCCCACGCCGCACTTCCATGAGTTCGCGGACCGCCCGCTGCGGATCGTCACCCAGCAAGGGTCGGCCCCGTCCTCCGCCGATCCGCTCCAGCGCCGCCTCGTTCGAGACGGCCAGGTACACGACGACCCCACCGGCCGCCATCTGGACACGGTTGACCGGATCGAGCACGATCCCCCCGCCGCACGCCACGACGGAGGCAGGCCCCGACAGGATCTTGGCAAGCTCAGCGGACTCCGCACGCCGGAACGAGTCCTCGCCATCCTCTCTGAAGACGGCGGCGATCGTCTTGCCGGCCCCTTCCGCGATGCGCTGATCCAGGTCGACGAAGGGCAGCGAGAGCCCCTTCGCGACGAGTGGACCGACGGTAGACTTGCCAGCCCCCATGAAACCGACGATGAAGACGTGGACCGTCACGATCCGATCCGTCCCCGGTACGCATCGAGAGCGGCGACCAGGTCGGCGATCGAATCGCCGCCGAACTTGCGCGTATACGCGTCTGCAATCACGAGCGCCACCTCGGCCTCACCGACCACTGCGGCGGCAGGGACCGCGCACACGTCGGAGCGCTCCTTCGCCGCCTCTACCGCCTGCAGCGTGTCGATGTCCACGCTGGCGAGCGGCGCCAGCTGCGTGGGGATCGGCTTCATGGCGGCGCGCACGACGAGGGTCTCCCCGTTCGTCATGCCGCCCTCGAGACCGCCGGCGCGATTCGTGCGGCGATGGTAGCCGACGACGGACTCGTGCAGGATCTCGTCGTGCGCCTCGCTGCCCGACAGGAAGGCCAGAGAGAAGCCGAGCCCGAACTCGACGCCCTTAATGGCCGGTATCGAGGCGAGTGCGGATGCGAGCCGGCCGTCCAGTCGCTCCTCCGCAGTCGCGTAACCGCCCACGCCAGGCACGAGTCCCGTCGCCCATACCTGGAAGACACCTCCCAGGCTCACGCCCTTCTCCCGCGCCTCGTCCACGGCGCCTCGCATGCGCTCGGCCGCCTCCGGGTCCGGACAGCCCACATCGCTCGCAGCCGCCGCGTCGCCGTCCAGCTCCTCGGAGGCGGGCCACGGCTCCATGCGCGCAGAGCCGATGGAGAGCACGGCCGAGCGCACCGCCACGCCGCTCGTCCGAAGGACCGCCTTCGCGACCGCACCCGCCGCGACGCGCCCCGCCGTCTCGCGCGCGCTCGCGCGTTCGAGCACGTCGCGCACGTCGTGAGCCGCGGTCTTGAGGATGCCCGGAAGATCCGCGTGACCAGGCCGCGGTGCAGTGACCCGGCCCGCGGGATCGGGCTCACCGAACGGGTCCATCTGCTCCGTCCAGTTCTCCCAGTCCAGGTTCCTGACCAGGAGGGACACTGGAGACCCGAGCGTGGCTCCGTGCCGGATACCGGAGAGCACCTCGGCACGATCCTGCTCGATCCGCTGTCGTCCGCCACGGCCATAGCCGCGCTGACGTCGCGCGAGGTCGCGATCGATATCGTCCTGGCCGATCGGCACGCCCGCCGGTACGCCCTCGATGACGGTCACGATGGCGCGGCCGTGCGATTCTCCTGCGGTCACGTAGCGCATGGAGCCGTCCCCTCGTCTCGCCACTGCTCCACCATAGCGCGAGGGCGGCCTCGAGGCCGCCCATCGTGGAGTGATCGCATGGTACCGGCGCGCGCGCTGCTACTTCGTTATCCCCTGGCCGACGCTGATGGTCAGGACGACGTCGCCATACTGCACCGTCGCGGTCGTCCCCTCGAGCGTGAGGAGCCGCCACGCCGAGTCGGCCAGCTGGTCGCCCTCCCTGACGACGATGAACCCCTCCGTGGCCGTGCCGCCGACGCTCGAGTAGGACACGCCGTTCCAGTAGAAGACGCCAACCTCTTCGCCATTCGCCGTTTCCGTCGAGATGAAGTAGAGCGTGCTCGCCTCGAACTCCGAGCCTCCACCCGTCGTATCGGTCGTGTCCTCGGTCGCCACGGAACCGCCGCTGGTGGCGGTGGCCGGTGGGTCGGGCAGCAACGACTCGAAGACGTCCCTGAACACGAACACGTCGAAGTTCGAGACCGGCTCGACCTCCGCTACCGCGATCTCGTCTCCGGATGTGGCGGTCTCTGTCGTGGTCGTGGTTGGAGCGGCCGTGGTCGTGCCGCCCACCTCGTCGGCCATCTCGTCCACGGCATCACCGACGAGGAACGTGAACACGAGGACCGCGGCCACGACGCCGATGACCAGGAGCAGCAGCACAGCGCCGAGGATGACCACTACTTTCCCGAGCGTCGTCGAGAGGAAGCCCTTCTTGCCTTCGTCGGCAGGCTCCGGGGGAGGAGTCTGGGCGCCTGGAGACCCGAGAGGCGCGTCCGGTGTCCCGGCCGCCATACC
>JAUVQN010000145.1 GCA_030598125.1 Coriobacteriia bacterium
CGCGTGAACAGCACGTGCGCGACGAGCCGCCCGTCCTCCTCCGCTACCAGCTCCAGCTCGGGGACGTACGCATCGTCGCCGCGCAACGCGTCGACCAGCTCGGTCTCGTCCTCGCCCCCGAACGCGTCGCGGAGGAGCGCCCGGATCGCCGGGTACTCCTCCGCGCTCGCCTCTCTCACGCGCACGACGGGTCTGCTCCGCTCGCGCGGCGCGGCCTACTCGTCACCTGGTTTCCAGACCTCCCATACGTGCCCGACGAGGTCGGGCCCCGGCTTCAGCACCTTCTTGCCGGGCTCCCAGCCGGACGGCGTGACCTCTCCGCCCTGTGTCTCGCGGACGTGCTGGAACGCCTTGATCTGCCGCAGCGACTCCTCGACCTTGCGGCCGACCGGCGGGGTGAGGACCTCCATCCCCTGGATGTAGCCGTCGGGATCGATGATGAAGCGGCCTCGCACATCCACGCCGGCCTCGTCGTCGTAGACGCCGTACGCGGTGCCGAGGTGACCCGCGGCGTCCGCGATCATCGGGTACGGTATGCCGCCGTCGACCATCTTCGACAGCTCCGTCTCGTCCCAGATCTTGTGCACGAACTGCGTATCCACGCTGACCGACATGACCTCGACACCGAGCGCCTGGAACTCTTCGTACTTCGCGGCGACCGCCGACAACTCGGTCGGTCAAACGAACGTGAAGTCGCCGGGATAGAAGCACAGCACGATCCACTTGCCCAGATAGTCGGAGAGCTTGATCTCCTTGAACTCACCCTTGTGATACGCGGGCGCCGTGAAATCCGGCGCCTTCCGACCCACCATGATCTTGCTCACGGCGACCTCCTTGCCCTCTGTCGCGGTCGTTTTTTCCTTGGCCGGCGGCGCCTCGCCGACCACCGAGCCGGTGGGTCTGGCGCAGCCGATCGCCTTCTCTGCCATCTGACGGATCACCCCCGTCGGTAGTCGTCCTGACCGTGCGTCCGTCTGGATGATTCCCGGAATGGTTCCGAGCTATCGGAAGACGCCAGAAACTCCCGCGAGCGGGTACAAGGACAGAGACGCGCCTGCAGAGGAGGACGCCGTGGAAGTCGCAGAAGTGGTCCGCTCCCTCTACCCGTCGCTGATCGATGGCGACGTGGGCGCCGTGCTGCGGAGCTTCTCGTCGCGCGCCACGGTCGACACCCCGCTCGGCGGCCGTCAGCAGCCCACGGAGTGGGTCGCGAACGAAGGCGCCTGGCTCTCGGCGCACGCGGCGCGTACCGAAGACGTGAACACCGTCGCGGCGGATGATCGCGTGGCCCACGAGCTCACGCTCTGGGTCACGATCGACGGGACCGAGCGCGAGGTACCGGTGATCCTCGTGGCGGACGTCGCGGACGACCGCGTGCGCGATCTCCGCGTCTACCACAGCACGTACCCCATCAACGGGTCGCACGTGGTGCGCTCGCCGATAGCCGATCCCGACCCCACGCTCGAACCCGCGGAGCCGGTCGGCGCGTACCACGACGCCCTCGCCGCCGGCGACGCCGACGCGATCGACGCCCTGTTCGCGGACGACGGCTACGTCCGGGAGCCGGCGGGCTCCGAGTACGTTCACACCGGTGACGAGCGGCGCGACTGGTACCGGGCGATCATGAGCGCCGGATCGCTGCCACTCGACCTGTGCAGCGTCACCGACGACAGGACGACGCTCGTCTTCGAGTACAGAGCGGACAGCTGGGGCCGCTTCTCGATCCCCGCGCAGTGTGGCGCCGCGGCCTACGAGCGCGCGCCCTCCGGCAAGCTCGCCGCCGCGCGCATCTACGACGACTTCGAGCCGCCGCCCGAGCTGTTCGAGTAGGACCGGAGAGCCGTTCGCCGCGTTCGTGACCTGCCGCTAGGCAGCCTCGCCGGCACCGAGCTTGGGAGCGACCTCCCGCGTCCACGCAGCGATGGCGTCCCAGTCGCGGAAGTCGCCCTCAGGCGCCTCCATCTTCGTGAGGATGGTGCGGCTCACGAAGCCGAACTTGTCGAGCTCGGACCACCCGGCGAAGAGGCCCACGTCGATCGGTTCGATACCGCTCTCCTCGATCACGGGATCCGTGTACGCGCGCACCTCGTCAGCCTTCTCAGGCTCCTGCGCCATCGTCAGACAGGCGGTGAAGAAGGCGACCGGCTTGCCCTCGAGCGCGCCGGCGTTGGACCGCACCCACTTCCTCGCCGAGCCGTGCCACTTGCCCACCCGGACACCGCTGCCGACGACGACCGCATCGTAGCCGGCCGGGTCGGGGCCATCCTTCACGGACTCCACGTCCACGCTCGCTCCCGTGGCCGCGAGCGTCTCGCCGATCTTCTCGGCGATGTCTGCCGTGCATCCGGTCTTCGTCGCGTACGCGACCAGGATCCTACTCATCGCTCTCCCCGTCCTCTCGGCCCCTTCCCCACTGATGTGGATTCCCCAGGAGCCGCTCGGGCGACCGCCCGCGAAGCCGCTACTCGTGCACCCCGCCGTCGAGCACGTCGAGGAGCTCGGGGGCGGAGTCGATGACGACGTCGGCGCCATCGAGCTCATGCTCGAGCCCATAGCCATAGCTGGCGCCGATCGCCCTCGCGCCCACCGCGCGGGCCGCGTCCATGTCCATGAGCCGATCGCCCACCATGACCGATGATCCACAGCCCGTCTCTCGGAGTGCGCGGCCGAGCACGGTGCTCTTGGGAGTGAGGCCGTCCGGGTTCCACCAGATGCGCTCGAAGCGGTCCGATATCCCCGTCGCGTCGAGCGCCGCTCTCACGTAGCGCTCGCCCGCGTTCGTGCAGACGAGCAGCCGGTAGCCGCGGGCGCGGAGCGCCGTGAGGGTCCCTTCGACGCCGTCGTAGAGCTCGGCGCGATCCTCCATGTAGTCGGCGTACCGCCCGCGAGCCGCGAGGCGGAGCTCTTCCCAGCGATCGGTGTCCTCGGGACGGAGCGCTCCGCGGTAGAAGTCCTCGCTCGTCATGCCGAGCAGGTGCACGGGACTCTCGCCCTCGAAGCCCAGCTCGAGGCCCTGTTCCTCGGCCGCGTCCGCGAGGACCTGGCGCACGAGGGGCTCGGAG
>JAUVQN010000036.1 GCA_030598125.1 Coriobacteriia bacterium
ATGGAGGGCCTGCTCCCAGATGCTGTGTCGCTCCGGCGCCGGCCTCCAAGCCGCCGCCTCGGGAGACAGTCCCCTGAGCGCACCCAGGACGCTGGCCCCGCCGTGCCAGAGTCTGTCGCCGGACGCGGGCCGCAGGTGTCGTATCGCTTCCTCGAGCCGCCTGTCCTCCATGGCCGTGAGCCTCCCTGGACCGCATCGCGAAGGGTCGGTCTGTCGCGGCCCCTTCTGAGTACTTGCCACCATCGCTCCCGCTCGAACACGGGCGGGGCATGGCCGAGGGCGCGCACGGGTGCGGTGCACAGGCACCGGAGCGTCGTTCCGGAGGTGGTTCGCGAGCTGCTATCGTGTGTGGCGGTGCGCGCGCCCTCGGAGGCGACGACGCGCTCGACGATCGGAGCGGCGATGAACCGTACGTACTCCGCACATACAGCACTCGCCGCACGTACGGCCGCATACCGACGCCTTCTGTTCGCGTCGCTGGCCCTCACGATCTGCGCGACGGCTCTTGCGACGCTAGGCTGCTCCGGCGGCGCGAGCGAAGACGAGAGCGACTCGCAGGTCCAAGAGACCGTCATCCCGGACGAGGCCGTGGATGCCTCAGAGGTCGAGGACGCGGTCCGCGCGTACGCCGAGACCCTCGCACTGGGCTTGTCCGAACAGGACCTGAGTGCGCTCGACTCTGTGGCCACCCCCGAGCAGGCGGCCGAAGAACAGGCGCTGCTGGATGCCCTCACCGACAGCGGGACGATCATGTACGCCGAACCGGTGGACATCGAGTTCCTCTCCGTCCAGGAGATGGAGGATGGCAGCGTCATCGTCGAGACGCGCGAGGTCTGGGACTTCGAGCAGATCTCCTTGGAGACGAGCGAGCCGGTATCGTCCGAGGACGGCAGCGTCTACGAACTCCAGTACGCGCTCGTGCGCACCTCGGCCGGAGGCTGGTTCGTGGCCTCCATCACCTCGCAGGCGAGCGATGAGGACACTTCGGCTCCCAGCGGGGAGAGTACGGGGCCGTGAGGAATCGACGTCCCGCAGGGGCTTGCTGACCTGCGGCCCCGGGTCCTCGAGCAGGACTCAGGCGTCCGAGGACCCAGACCTGAGCTTCACGGACGTACAGAGACCCGCGTCCTCCGCCGGCGGGCGGCGCGCGGGTCCACTACGACTACACATGTCGTCCGCGCCTGAGTATACTCTATCCTCGTGAGCAATGCACGAACGCGCTGACCGTTCTTAAGGGTTGCTCAGCATGATGGCGAATCACGCCCGACCTCGGCTGGAGATCCCCGCATGGGCAGACAACTTCTGAGCACAAGCGAGAAGTTCAGCAAAGAACAGGCGCGCGGCATGCTCGCGCGCTACGTCGCGACTCTGAGCGAGCTAGGATGCGAGCCCATCGCATACCCCGACCTCGAGGCGAGGGTCGAGGTCAATATCGTTCATTCTGACACAAAGCGCGAGGTCCTCGATCACGCCATGTGGATGTGCGAAGAGACCGCCACCCTCATCCGGAGCGGCCGATGGGCAAAAGCGCACCGGTGGATCGGGATGATCCAGGCCCTTCTCTTCGACGCCGGCGTGTACAGCATCTCGGACCTCAAGGACCACAACCGTGACATCTGGCCGGCGGAGCGACGGAACGGACCAGGGACCCAGGCTGACTGAGGCGCAGCGGATCAGGCCCGCGAGCCGTTCGCGCCCCCTTCCGTCCCCGACAGGCGCGGCAGCCGCCCTCGAACGAAGAGCTCCACGACGACCAACGGATACAGGAGCAGGAACGCCTGGTACATCCCGGTCAGCTTCGCCCCATCGAGACCGAACGCGAGAGGCCTCGCTCCAGGAGTCAGCGACCTCATCCACATGGCGGTGAAGACCGACTCGAGGACGACGAACGCGGCCAGGGCTGCGAGCACCGCGACGATCCGCTCTCCGGGGCTCACACCGCGGGAAGCGAGGATGATCCCGAGCGCCGGGACGAGGAAGATGGCGTTCTCGGCGGGATCGCTTCGCTCGATCGGCAGCGACAGCGCGAACCACAGCATCGCGTAGAGGAGAAGCGTCGCTCCAACAGCCCGCAGTGCGAACAGCCCCATGTCGCGAGACGTGCCGAGTCCCATGCGCGGCGTCCTCACTCAGGTGGCCGGAACGCGGGCGGAGACCCGTCGGCTATCCCGCCGCCGCCAGTACTTCGCCCGCTCGAGGCTTCTCCCTCTTGATGACATCGCGCATCAGCGCGACGAAGATCGCGGTCATGTGCGGGTCGAACTGACTCCCGGCCTTGTCGATCAGCTCGTCGAGCGCGCCTGCCGGCTCGATGGCGGTCCTGTACGTGCGCTGCGAGGTCATCGCGTCATACGCGTCGCATATCGCAAGCACTCGAGCCTCGAATGGGATGCCCTCGCCCTTCAGACCGTTCGGATAGCCCGCCCCGTCCCACCGCTCGTGATGCGCCACGATCCACGGCAGCACCTCCTGCCGAGGGATCGCGCTCAGGATCCTAGCCGCAAGCCCCGGATGCTCCTTGACCTGTGAGTACTCCTCATCGCTGAGGGCGCCCGTCTTGAGAAGCACGCCATCGGGGACGCCTATCTTCCCGACGTCGTGGAGGAGCGCGGCGGTCTCGATGGCTTCTATCCGCTCCGGCTCGACTCCCATCGCGTCGCAGAAGCGCACCGCCAGACCTGCGACGCTGCGCGAGTGCTGCTGTGTGTACGGGTCGCGCGCGTCGACTACGGCCGCGAGCAGCTGCACCATGCGTACGTAGGACTCTTCCTCCAGCATCTCGATGCGCTGCTCCGGACCGAGCGCGACCACCAGGGTCGGGTCGTAGATGACGACCTGCGCACGTCCGTGGAACTTCGCCCAGTAGAGTGCGCCGTCCGCCCGCTGCACGAGCTTCTCCCGCTCCGAGCCGTGCTCGGGCGTTCCCGCGACGCCGATCGACAGACCGATGGGAAGTGGGCACGCATCGTCGTCGGTGCCGACCGCGTCCTGCAGTCTGAGACACGCCTTGTACGCCTCCACCGGCTCCGTGTCCGGCATGATGACGGCGAACTCGTCGCCGCCGACCCTGCACACCACGTCGGTGACGCGCGCCGCCTCCGAGAGACGGTCGGCTATCGACCTCAGCCGCTGGTCACCGACAGCATGTCCGTAGCCGGTGTTCACCTTGTCGAAGTCGTCCACGTCTATGCAGACGATGCTGAGCGGGCTGGCCTCGCGGTCGGCGCGTCTGAGCTCCGCGTCGAGTCGCTCGTGGAAGTACCGATGGTTGAACAGATCGGTCAGCGGATCCAGGAGGGAGCGCTCGCGGAGCGACGTGTTCTCGAGCGTGAGCACGAGGTTCCGCCCGATCGCCACGAGCCCGAGCAGCGCCGCGAGCCCCGTGAAGAGCCAGAAGCCGAGCGGATCGCCCTCCCATGCGACACCGAGGTAGATGAAGGCGGGAAGCGCCAGGAAGATAGCCGCCATGAGGGCGATCGCGGCCCACGGGGGCGGGGTCTGGAGCTTCAGCTCCTGAAGATGCGGCGCGATGCGCCGCTGGCGGATGCGCACGAAGGCTGCCAGCGTGAACATCGCGTACGCGACGAGCCACGGCAGATCCACGACCTGCCCCAACCCTTCGCCATGTGCTCCGAGACCCGCCTCGGGAGCGAAGAGGCCAACGAGGCTCCCGGCCGCGACCGCGGCCAGCGCTATCACGAGGGGCACGTGCCACACGCGGAGCCTGGGCCGAGACGTGACCACGAGGACGATGAGGCTGATGGCGAGCACGAGGGATGCGTAGCTGAGCACGGCCGGGAGCAGGGGCCTGTCCGGACGCATGCCGTACGCGGGGAAGAGTGCGACCGCGAACACGATCGCCGCTGCCATGAGCACGACGAGCGCGGCGTCGAGACTGCGGCGGAACCGGGCCAGACCGCCGCCGGGGACCGGCTCCACGAAGGAGACCGCTGCCGCGAAGAACGCGACGTAGGAGCTGATCCAGACGGCCGTCGGCGCCAGCGTCGTCGGGGGTGCGCCCAGACCGCTCGACCCGCCGGCGTAGAGGGACATCGAGTCGCCGAGGACCATGAGGCTCGCCCCGAGCGCCAGAAGAACCCACGCTCGGCGTTCGTACGCGGGCGCCGCGCGCGCCGCCAGACCGCACATGATCAGCGCCGCGACCCCGAAGACGATGAACGCCGTGGCGGCGAGCGCCACGCGAGTCGACTCTGGGAGCGGCAGGCGATAGAGCTCCATGCGGAGCAGGAGGAACGCCGCCATCGCAGCGACCAAGACGCCGGTCAGTCCGCGAGCGAGCAAGCGGCCTCGCCCGTGTCCGGATACCGGTAGGTCGGAGCCGAGCCCCATCATGTCGGCCATGTCGGCGGTCACGCAGACCCCTCTCGACGTCTCTTCTTGGTCAATCGGCCACATCGGGGGCGACCTTCACCGCTTGTCCACGCCGCGTGACGCACGTCACAGCCGCCCGCGCGTCCCGATCGTGTGACGGCCGTCACCGAACCCGGTCCGACGGCTCAAGTAGGACCACCATCCGTACCGACATGGCCAACAGGGAGGCGTTCCTACCCTGGGGGCTGCTATGACCGTGACCCGCACCGAGACTGGAGCACACGGCACGGGCGGCACTGGCCGACGGTGCCTGGGCCGGCGATGCCTCTATGCGAGCATGCTGACGCTGCTGGCAGCGGTCTTCCTGTGGGTCGCCTTCGGTCCGAGCGTCGGGTCCATCGACGCGTACGCTTCCGACATCCACAGCTACGGCGAGCGTCCGCCGACCGAAACGCGCCGTGCTCAGCAGGGATTCCCGGCACACGACCAAGACGAACTCTTCGAGCGCGTCACGTACGAGCTCGAGGCGCCCGGGGAGGGCGAGATCGCCGGGAAGCGCTCGGAAGACGTCGAAGCATCCAGTCTGCTTCGGACGTATGCGCGGGTCTACGACGAGTTCGGCGACCCCATGAAGGGGGCTCGGGTCGTGTTCGTATGGCGCACCGAGGACTCGGAGCACCGGGTCTCGAGGACGACGGACGCCCGAGGCACGGCCATGGCCGCGCGCTGGATAGGCGCGGACGAGCGCGGTCGGCAGACCGTCCTAGTCGTGCTGGTAGACACTCCTGGATGGTCCGACAGCGACTACACGTGGTTCGTGCCTGAGTAGACCCCGATCGCGTGCTCCGGTCCGGCCGCTTCCGACTAGCCGAGCGCGCGACGCAGATACGAGAGTTCCTCGTCGCCTTCCGGCTCGATCTCGAAGTCGTGCTCGCCGACACCCACGATCGCACCAGTCGAGGAGTTGACCACCCAGATCACGGTCTCGTTCTCCTTGAGTTCGACCCGCTACTTGGGCTCGGGGAACAGCTCGTGGAGCCGTTCCGCACGGTGCTCCATATCCACGTTCATCGCCATCACCTGCCCCCAGCTGTGAGTAGACGTGGATACGCCTATCATCCCCACATATCGCAGTGGGGGCAGACAGGGACCCGCCGGCTACTTCGGCGCGATCGTGAGGACGTTGCCTTCGGTGTCCTTGAGCCAGACCATCGGGATCCCCTCGACCTGAGCCACACCGTCGACCGTCTTGAGACCCATCTCGGGCATGTCGTACTCCTCGAAGACGACGCCCTTCTGCCGCAGATCGGCGATGACCGCGTCGAAGTCGGCCACGCCGAACGCGAGCGTCGTGTTCTCTGGAGCGGGCATCCCGGGTCGCTCGTAGATCATGAAGCCCGTCCCGCCGGAGGCCTTCACCATCCCGGCAGGGCCCGTCCCGGGGGCGTCCTCCACCTCGAGCCCTAGGACGTCCGCGTAGAAGCGCTTCGCGCGTCCGTAGTCCTCCGCCCTGAGTACCGCACCGATCTCTGAATTCGCCAGACCTGCCATGGAGCCCACCACCTTGGTATCGTCCGGACCGTCGCGACGATCCGAACATCTTCTAGTGGTCGGTACCTACCCAGCGAGGCGGCTGTCGAAGCGCACGGGCAAGACGGCGCGGGTCGGGTATCTACCCTGTAGCCCGACACCGACGTCACGGAGGGGTCCCATGCGAGCCGACATCGTCCCCGGCGCCGTCTTCCCCGACTACGAGCTGCCGGACCACCGGAACCGGCGCCATCTCCTCTCGGATCTCCAGGGCGACGACCCGCTCATCCTCACGCTCCTGCGCGGCCACTTCTGCCCGAAGGACCGCCACCAGCTGCACGACCTCGTGGAGTTCTGCAAGAAGCTCGACGTCGGCTACGCGCGGCTCGTCACGATCACGACCGACACGCTGCTCGAGATCAACGAGCTCCGCGGGGGCGTCGGCGCCCACTGGACGTTCCTGCACGACACGAAGCGCGTGATGCAGAAGGACCTGGACATCGTCGAGTACACGGACCCGATGCACGATCCCATGATCCCGCACACGTTCGTGCTCAAGCCGGGGCTCGTCATCCACAAGATCTACGAGGGCTACTGGTTCTGGGGACGTCCGACGACGCACGAGCTCCATGTCGATCTGCGCGAGGTGACGGCCGAGATCCGGCCCGACTGGAAGATCGACACGCCCGAGATGCGCGCGGCATGGGACTCGGGTGACAAGGCGCGCTTCTGGCCGTACGGGCGGACGCTGAGCCAGGTCTTCGGCGAAGAGGACTGAGCGCGACGCGTCACGTTGCGCGAGGACATCCTCGCGGCGATGGGTACATTCCTCTACACGAGTGCATGCACGAAGGGCGGGGTGAGCCAGTCGCCACGGTACGAGAGCCTCTTCGAGAACAGTCTCACGGCCATGATGCTGATCGATCTGGACTCGGCCACCATCATCGACGCCAACCCGGCCGCGTGCGAGCTCTACGGCTACGAACGCGAGGACATGCGCGGCATGCCCATCTCCGAGATCGAGACCATGGATGCCGACGAGATGCAGACTCACATGCGCGAGCAACGCGAAGACTCGGGGGAGGCCGGTCTGATCCTGCGCCACCGTCGGGCCGATGGCGCACTCCGCGACCTCGATGTGAGGGCCGGGCCGATGCCGGACGTGCCGGGTCATGTGGCGTACGTGATCATCACGGACGTCACGGCGCGGGAAGCGGCCTTCCGGGAACTCGACGAGCATCGGACACGGCTCCAGGATGTGCTCGACGAGCGCACGCGGGAACTGAAGGAGGCTCGATCGAGCCTATCCGAGGACGCGGACTCCTAGACCCACGCTAGCGCCGGTCCTCCCCCTCGGGGTCCACGAACGTGGCGATCCGCTCGAGCGGCTTCCGGTCGACCGAAGGGACCGTGCACCCTTCCTTCGGATACCCGACGGCCAGGACGAGGAACGGGCGCTCCGTGTCCGGGCGACCGAGCACCTCGCGAAGGAACCCCATCGGGGCCGGCGTATAGACGAGGGTCGCCAGGCCCGACAGATGGAGCGCGGTGATGAGGACGCCCGTCGCGATGCCCACGGACTCCATCGGGTAGTAGGTCTTGTGCTTCTCGCCCCGCTCGTCGACCGAGTGGTTCTCGGTGAAGACGACGATGAGCGCGGGCGCCTCCTCGAGGAACGGCTTGCTCGCGTCCGTGCCCAGCGGCTCGAGCGCGCGCAGCCACTCCTCCGAAGCGCGCTCCTCGTAGAAGCCGCGCTCGGCCTCTTCGGAGAGGGCCCTGATCCGTCGTTTCGTCTCGGGATCCGACACCACGACGAAGTGCCACGGCTGCATGTTCGCGCCGCTCGGGGCCGTACCGGCCGCGCGGAGCGAACGCTCGATCACGCCTCGGGGGATGGGACGCTCGTCGAACTCGCGCACGGAGCGCCGGCGGAGCATGTCCTCGTAGAACGAGCGCGACCTCTCCGCCATCTCGGCGGGTCCGTACTCCACGAACTCCAGCGGGACGGATCCGTGTTCGCTCATGGGGTCCTCCGGGTCAGCGGCGATGCTTCCTCGCGGCCTTGTCGATCTTGTGGGCGAACGAGATCGCGGCGACCTCCTGCTCGCGAGGGATGGCGAGCGAGAACTCGTCGGCTGCAGTCTCGACGACGAGCGTGGCCGACAGAGTCCTCACGTGGGGGCCACCCGGGACCTCATCCTTCACGGTCGAGCCGAGCAGACCGCCCGCGACGGCTCCCGCCGCGCCGAACAGCACGCCGCCCGCTGCCGCGCCGCCCGCCACCGCCGGCATCGAGGTCTCTTCCGTGCCCGGCTCGTGACCGTCCACGACGGTCTCGCGGACGAACTCGGAGCGAGTGATGTCGCCGAGCGGGAGGTCGCCCTCCGGCGTGCGGAGCACGCTGTCGTCCAGGACGAGACCCATGAACTCCTCGCTCTTGCCCATCAGACGCTCCTCTCCGAGCGACACGCCTACGAGAGGCGCGCGCCCGCGATCCTGGCGACGTCGGCCTTGTCGCAGTTGCCGCCGGTCTCTTCCACGACGAGACCGATCACGCGGCCCATGTCGCGCTTCTCGGAGAAGTCGCCGTCGGCGATCACCCGGTCCACGATCGCCTCGAGCTCGTCGCCGGAGATCTGCGCGGGAAGGTACCCTTCGAGTATGGCGACCTGCTCTTGGAGCAGCGCCGTCCGCGCGGGATCCGTGCCGACCTTCACGGAGCCCTCGAGCGTCTCGTTCGTCTGCTTGAGGACCTTCTTGACGACGGCGACGACGTCCGCGTCGGAGAGCTCCTCGCCGGACTCCTTCTCCTTCGCGTCGATCTCGCACTTCACGAGACGCAGGATGGCGAGGCGCGGCTTGTCCTTGTCCCGCATCGCCTGCGTGATCTCGACCGAGACGAGCTCCCTGTCCATGACGCACCGCCTTGTCCGCTCGGGCCCGAGAATCCAGTGGACACCATCCCATCCTGGTTTGCAATCAAAGATATGTTTGATTACGCTCGCCGCATGGATGTTGATGCACTCAAGGCCCTGGGAGACGAGCGCCGCCTGAGGATCGTCGAGCTCCTCGCGGAGCGCGAGCACTGCGTGTGCGAGCTCGCGGAGGCGCTCGGCATCTCCGAGGCCCTGGTCTCGCACCACGTGAAGCGCCTGAGAGACGCCGGCCTCGTGCGGGCACGACGCGGCGCGCAGTGGCTCTACTGCCGGTTGGACGAGAGCGCCTTCCTGGGACTCTCGGCCGAGCTCGAGGCGGTGGCCCGCGCCGGCGCTGCCGCCGAGCCCGCGATCGTCGGAGCGTGCGCCGCCCTCGCGCGCGGAGACAGCGAGGGGGCGTGAGCGGCGTGAGCGACAGCCCTGCCGGCACCGGGACTCGCCCCGAGCGGAGGATGGACTTCTTCGAGCGCTATCTCTCCGTGTGGGTCGCGCTCTGCATCATCGCCGGCACGGCGATCGGGTACTTCTGGCCGCAGAGCGCGGACACGCTCTCGCAATTCACCTACGCCGAGATCTCGATCCCGGTGGCGGTCCTCATCTGGCTGATGATCTACCCGATGATGCTCAGGATCGACTTCGCCTCGCTCAGGCGCGTGGGCGAGCGCAGGCAGGGACTCGTCATCACCACGGTCACGAACTGGCTGATCAAGCCGTTCACCATGTACGCGATCGCCTGGTTCTTCTTCTTCGTCGTCTACAGCTCCTGGATCGACACCGAGCTGGCGACGGAGCTGCTGGCGGGCGCGGTGCTGCTCGGCGCCGCGCCGTGTACGGCGATGGTCTTCGTCTGGTCGTATCTCACCAGAGGAGACTCGGCCTACACGCTCGTGCAGGTCACCGTGAACGACATCATCCTGCTCTTCCTGTTCGCGCCGATCGTGATGTTCCTCCTGGGCCTCTCCGACGTGCTGGTGCCCTACGACACGATCGCGCTGTCGGTGTTGTTGTTCGTGGTGATACCGCTCGGCGCCGGCTGGGCGACACGTACCGCGCTCATCAAGCGGAAGGGCCTCGACTGGTTCGAACACGTCTTCCTGCCGAGCCTGCATCCGGTCACGATCTTCGCGCTCCTGGCTACGCTGGTCATCATCTTCATCTTCCAGGGGCAGATCATCGTC
>JAUVQN010000059.1 GCA_030598125.1 Coriobacteriia bacterium
ACGATCTTGCTGATGGGCATCTCGAGGATGTCCTCGGCCCCGGCCGCCTTGAGACGCGGCAGGAGCTCGTTCACCGTCGCCTTCTCCGCCACGGTCGTCACCTCGAGGTAGTCCGACCCGTGGAGCCGGTTGACGGTCGGGTGCTTCATCGCCGGCAGCACGTCGATGAGCGCATCGAGCCGGCTCTCCGACACGTTCATGAGGAGCAGCACGCGCCCGCGCGCCTCGACGACGCCGAGGTGGAGCGTGCGGAGCTCTTCGATCGCCTCTCGCTTGGTCGGGTCCTCCCAAGAGTCCTTGTTCGCCAAGAGACGCGTGCTCGACTCGAGCACCGTCGCGATGATCTTGAGGCCGTTGCGCTCGAGCGTGGAGCCGGTCTCGGTGAGGTCCACGACCGCATCGACGAGCTCGGGCACCTTCGCCTCGGTCGCGCCGTGCGAGAAGTGGACCTCCACGTCCACGCCGAGCTCCTCGAAGTACGCGGTCGTGACGTTCACGAACTCGGTCGAGACGCGGCTGCCGGCCGGCAGGTCCTTCGCGGAGCGGGCGGGTGACTCCTCGGGGACGGCGAGCACCATCCGAAGCGTGCCGGTGCCGGTCTTCGCGTACGGCATCGCGGCGACCTCGACGACGTCGGCGCCTGATTCGCGCACCCAGTCGTGTCCCGAGATGCCGATATCGAAGTAGCCCTCCTGCACGTACGTGGGGATCTCCTGGGGCCGCAGGATCTTCACCCGGTCGATGCGCGGATCGTCGATGGTGGCGTTGTAGTCACGGCTCGAGCGGCGCACGAGCATGTCGGCCTGCTCGAAGAGGAGGAGCGTCTGATCTTCGAGGCTCCCTTTCGGCAACGCTATCGAGAGCATGCGGTCCCTTCCGTCGATGTCGTGTCGCTCATGGTAGCGCGGGTCGGCGTCGCGGTCCTGCGCGAAGAATCGCTCGCGCCTCCTACGCGCGCTCCCTCTGCTCGAGCAGCAGACGTGTGGCCTCTTCGGCGGGAACGGGCGGGCTGATGAGGTATCCCTGCATCTCGTCGCAGCCCCACTGCTTCAGGAGCGCCAGTTGCTCCGCGGTCTCCACGCCCTCGGCGACGACCTTGAACTGCAGGCTCTGCGCCAAGGCGAGGACACCGAAGGCGAGCATCTCCGCCTCCGAGTCGGCACTCATGTTGAACACGAACGTCCGGTCGAGCTTGATCGTGTGGACCGGCAGGCGCGTCAGGTAGGCGAGCGCGGAGTACCCGATGCCGAAGTCGTCGAGCGCGAACGTGACGCCGAGTTCGGAGATGGCGTTCAAGACCTCGGCGACGACCTCAGGGTTGCCCATGGCGGCAGACTCCGTGAGCTCGAGCTGGAGCCGGGTGGGGTCGAACTCGGATGCGACGCACTCGCGCACCGTGTCCACGAAGCCCAGATCGGAGATCTGCCGAGCGGAGACGTTCACCGATACCCGCAGGTGCTCGAAGCCCTCCTCCGCCCACCGCTGGCGCTGCTTGCACGCCTCGACGAGCACCCAGTGCCCGATGGGCTCGATGAGGCCCGTCTCCTCGGCGATGGGCAGGAAGTCGAGCGGCGGGAGGAGCCCGCGCTCCGGGTGCTGCCAGCGCAGGAGCGCCTCGAAGCCGACGATCTCGCCGGTGGAGACGACGACGAACGGCTGGTAGTGGAGGCGGAACTCGCCCCGCTTGATGGCGTCGCGGAGCTCGGACTCGTACGCCGCCCTGCCGGTCGTGGCGGCACGCATCTCGGACGTGTAGAAGCAGTAGCGGTTCTTCCCCGTCTCCTTCGCGCGGTACATCGCGGCGTCCGCGGCCGCGAAGAGGCCGTCGAAGTCGTCACCGTCCTCGGGGAAGAGGGCCACGCCCATGCTCCCCGCCGCCAGGATCTCGCTCCCGTAGACCACGAGCGGCGTGCGGAACGCCTCCAGGATCTTGTTGGCGACGTGTTCGGCGGCGTCACGGTCCGAGCGCGAGAGGAGCACCACGAACTCGTCGCCGCTCACCCTCGCGACGGTGTCCTCCGAGCGGACCTGGCATTCGAGGCGCGTGCCGAACATGCGCAGGAGCTCGTCGCCGCTCGAGTGGCCGAACGTGTCGTTCACGAACTTCAGGTTGTCCACGTCGAGAAAGATGAGCGCGAGCGACTCCTCGTGCCGGCGCGCGTGCGCCAGCGCGACCTTCACGCGGTCACCCAGGAGCGCACGGTTCGGCAGCCCGGTGAGACTGTCGTGGAACGCCATGTGACGGATGGTGCGCTCGGCCTGCTTGCGGTCCGTGATGTCGCGTCCCGTGCTGAGCACGAACGTGAGGCCACCGATGTCGACGATGTTGGCGTTCACCTCCACGGGGAACGACGGACTGTCCTTCGTCGCCGGGTTCTCGGTCTCGAAGACCAGGTTGCCCACCCTCACGAGCGTCTCCATCCGCGCCGGCACCTCCGCGGCCGCCGCCGAGGTACCGAGGTCGCTCATCCTCATCTGGAGGATGTCCTCGCGAGAGACCCCTCTCCAGGCGCAGGCCACGGCGTTCGCGTAGATGATGCGGCCTTCGAGGTCGTGCACGACGAAGGAGTCCGTCGTGTGGTCGAGGATGATCGAGCGGAACTCGAGCTCCCCCTGGATCCGTCTCCGCTCGGTGATGTCGATGCCAGTGAGAAGGACGCCGTCGACCTTCCCCTCTCGTAGGAGCGGGCGTTTGCGGCATGCGATGAAGCGCTCCTCGCCGGAACGGGTGTAGAGGCGGCAGTCGTCGCTGTCCACGTGCACCGTGCCCGTCTCCACGATCCGAGCGTAGCGCGCGCGAGCGTCGGGCCGGTCCTCGGCCGGGATGGCGACATCGAACCAGTCCCTGCCCACGAGCACGTTCGCGCTCTCGGCGTCCAGTAGCTCGGCGGCGGCGGAGTTGATGCGACGGATGGTGCCGTCGTTCTCGATGACCGCGATGACGCCGCCGCTCGAGTCGAGGTACTCGTCAGCGAGGGCGGTCTCCTTCTGCGCCTTCTCCTTGGCCTCCTTGAAGGAGACGAGGAGGTCTCGGATGTCGAGCATGCCCAGCAGCAGGAGGAGCGCGGTGATGACTGCCGAGAGCGAGCGCACGAACTGCGCCCACGGGTCGGGCAGCATGCCGCCGAGCAACATACCCACGACGACGACGATGAAGGCGGCGGTGACGAGGAACCAGCCGCGCGGCGTGCCGGCGATCCGTGTCAGCCTGACCGCGACGATAGAGGCCAGGAGGATGACGACCACCGCGGCCGTGAGCAGCAGACTGGCGATGAGCTCGATCCCGGACACGACACCTCCCGCTCGCGGCTCAGCCCTGGGCCATCCGCTCCTTCAGCGTGCGCACGGCCGCGCGATACTCAGTATGCGCGACGCCGAGTACCTGCGCCGCGAGTATCGCCGCGTTCTGCGCGCCGTCGATGGCGACGCACGCCACCGGCACGCCCTTGGGCATCTGCACCATCGAGAGCAGCGAGTCGAGTCCGCCCAGATCGGACGTCTTCATGGGCACGGCGATCACCGGCAGCGGCGTGTAGGCGGCCACGACGCCCGCCAGGTGCGCGGCCTTGCCGGCGGCGGCCACGATGACCTCGATGCCGCGGCCCTCCGCCCCGGCCGCCCACTCGTGCACCTTGTCGGGACTGCGGTGCGCGGACGCCACGACGACCTCGTAGGGGACGCCGAGCTCGTCGAGCTGGGCGGTGCACTTCTCCATGACGGGCATGTCGGACTCGCTGCCCATCACGATGCCTACCAGCGGCCCATCGCTCATCGGGACATCCTTCCTCGCGAGGCGCGCACGGGAGCGCGCCGTCCTCCTACATCGTCGTGGGCACGATCGAGCACGTGTCGCCGTCGCCGAACAGGAGCGCCCGCTCCTCGGGCGGCAGCGCGGCGCGCACCTGGTCGCGGAACGCGTTCACGCCCGCGAAGAACTCTCGCATCATCGCCACCAGCAAGTATCGGCCCTTCGGCGTGAGCGTGAACACCTCGGCGTCGTCTCGGTCGAACGCGCCGGCCGTGCGCAGGAACGTGACCTCGGCGCCGAGCCCGCGCTCCGGCGTAACGCCGAAGGAGGCCTCGAACGCCTGCTTGTCGAGCTCGAGCCCGAAGAGCTCCATCATGAGCCGGTACGCCATCCGCTCCCGCCGGCTGAAACCACGCGCGGCGTCCACGGCGGTCCGGCCCGCGTCGATCGCGCCCTCGTAGCCCCTGAGCGAGAACGTGTTCACGTAGATGGCGCCGTCGAGGTAGCTGAACGAGCCGCTCCCCACGCCCACGTAGTCCTCGTAGTCGACGATGTACTCGTCGATCATCCCGCCGCCCATGCGGGAGAAGGTCCACGCCGAGCCGGGCTCGAAGCGGCCCTCGAGCGCACCCGTGATGAGCTCGTAGTATTCCCGTTCGCGCTGCACCGAGACGGTCCCCACCCGCTCCTTGAGCGAGCGCTTCACCGCCGGCGAGATCATGAGCGGATAGAAGGTGACCTGGTTCGCGCCGCTCTCCACGACCCGCTCCACATCCGTCCGCACCATCTCGGCCGTCTGGCTCGGGAAGTTGAAGATCATGTCCACGTTGAGCGAGTGGAAGCGGCCGTCGGCCCACTCGAGCCGCTCCAGGATCTCGCGTCCGCTCCCATACTTCCCGAAGCGGTCCATCTGCGTGAGCAACCCGTCGTCGAAGCTCTGCACCCCCACCGACATCCGCTGCACGCGATCGGCGAGCGGCTCCACCACGGAGGGGATGAGATGGTTCGGGTTCGTCTCGCACGACACTTCCTGTATGGAGAAGAGCTCCCGGATGAGATCGATCGTCTCCGTGAGCTCGTCCACGAGCACGGTGGGCGTCCCTCCGCCGAAGTAGGCCGATCCGAAGTCGTAGCCCATGTCCGCCACGATGTGGATTTCCCGGCGCAGCCGCTCGAAGTAGCGGCGCGCCAGCTCCTCGTCGAAGGGGTAGCGGTTGAAGGAGCAGTACGGGCAGAGCCGCTCGCAGAAGGGGACGTGCACGTAGAGCATGTAGGGGGTGTCTTCGCGCGGTCCGGGCATGACGACGTCGTCGCTGCTCTCGAGCGAGAGCGCGCGCCCGAACGCGATGCGTAGCGCGGACGTGAGGACCCGCTCGGAGAGCACGCTAGCGGGTCATCTCCTCGGGAGCGACGGAGGATGCGCCTGCCGCGGGCGCCGCGTCGCCGAGCGCCTTCGCGCCGATGTCGGTGCGGTAGTGGGCGCCTTCGAACGAGATACGATCGACGGCCTCGTAGGCACGGTCGCGCGCCTCGGCGAGCGTGGGCGCGAGCGCGGTGACGTCGAGGACGCGCCCGCCCGCAGTGAGGACCGCGCCGTCCTCCACGCGCGTGCCGGCCTGGTAGACGGTGACGCCGGGCACGGCGGCCGCGTCGGCGATGCCTTCGATGGGGATGCCCGTCTCGTAGGAGCCGGGATAGCCGCCGGACGCCATGACCACGGAGAGCGCCGCGTCGGGCTTCCAGGTGAGGTCCACTTCGGAGAGACGCTCGTCAGCAGCCGCGAGGAGCACTTCCAGGAGGTCGGTCTCGAGACGCGGGAGGATCACCTGCGCCTCCGGATCGCCGAAGCGGGCGTTGTACTCGAGGACCTTGGGACCGTCTTCAGTGAGGATGAAGCCGCCGTAGAGGATGCCCTTGAAGTGGACGCCGTCCTGGCGGAGTCCCTGCATGGTGCGGACGAGGACGGCCTGCATCTCCGCGAGCGTGTCGGCGTCGACGGCCGGCACGGGAGAGTAGACGCCCATGCCGCCGGTGTTGGGACCCAGATCGCCGTCCAACGCGGGCTTGTGATCCTGCGCGGGCACCATGGGGAGGATGGTCTGGCCGTCGGTGAAGGCGAGCAGCGTGGCCTCCTGGCCCACGAGCATCTCCTCGATGACGACCGTGGCGCCCGCCATGCCGAAGCGACCATCGAAACACTCGCGGATCGCGCGATCGGCCTCCTCGCGCTCGCGGGCGACGGTCACGCCCTTGCCGGCCGCGAGACCGTCGGCCTTCACGACGATCGGGACGCCGACGTCGTCGAGGTACTCGAGCGCGGACGCCTCGTCGGTGAACGCGCCGTAGCGTGCGGTGGGGATCCCGTAGCGGACCATGAAGTCCTTCGCGAACTGTTTGGAGCCCTCGAGCCGCGCGGCCTCCATCCCCGGGCCGAAGACGCGTATGCCGGCGTCGTCGAGCCGGTCGGCCACGCCCGCGACGAGCGGCACCTCGGGACCGATGACGGCGAACTCGATGCCGAGCTCTTCCGCCTTGAGCAGGATATCCATCGGGTTCTCGGGGTCGAGCGCGACGTTCTGCGCGATCTGTGCCGTGCCGCCGTTGCCGGGCGCGCAGAAGATGTCCGTGTCCGTGCTGGAGCGCGCGAGCGCCTCGACGATCGCGTGCTCGCGGCCGCCGCCGCCGACGACAAGGATGCGCATGCCGAAAACCCCCGGTCAGGTAGGTGGTACGGACAGGCTCTGATTGTAGCGAATCACGTATGGGGCGGTATGGAGGACATCCCGCCGCGGGCTCTGAGAAGTGAGCCTCGCAGGGTCCCGCGAAGCCTGCCCCTATCCTCCGCCCCTCCGCTCCATCAGCTCGCGCACGGCCTCCTCGATCCGCGCCACGTTGGGCAGCGCCGCGTCCTCGAGAGCGCGCGCATAGGGGATGACGCCGTTCGTGCATACGCGGGCGTAGGCCGGCGTCAGTCCCGCCTCCAGCGCGATCGCTGCGAGTTCGCCCGACAGGCCGAAGTCACGATAGTCCTCGTCGACCACGAGCAGCCTGTCTGTGCGAGTGACGGACTCGGTGACCGTCTCGACGTCGAGCGGCCGTATCGAGCGCAGGTCGATGACCTCACATGACACGTCTGGTGCGAGCTGCTCGGCGGCCTCGAGCGCCCGGTGGACACCGACGGCGGCGGAGACGATCGTCACGTCATCCCCGCGCCTGCGGACGGCCGCCGAGCCGAGGGGCACGGGCTCTGTACTGCGCGGGGCACCGGTCGTCGCCGAGGCCGGCGCGTCGAACTCGACCGTGCTTCGGCCTCCGCGACCCATGTTGTCGAGCCAGAACTCGGAGAGCAGCTTGTGCTCGAGGTAGATGACGGGACCATCGTGTTCGATCGCCGTGCGCATGAGACCGGCAGCGTCGGCCGGTGTCGACGGCGCGACGACGCTCAGCCCGGGGATGCCGGCGAGCATCCCCCACAGCGTCTGCTCGTGCTGTCCGGCGTCCCCGTAGCCCCCACCGCAGGCGGTGCGTATCACCAGCGGGCACGTCCATCGGCCGCCGGAGAATGCCTCGGCTTTGGACGCCTCGTTCCACACCGCGTCCATCGCGACCGCGATGAAGTCGACGAGCATCACGTCGACGACGGGCCTGAGCCCCGCCATGGCGGCCGCGGCGCCGGCTCCGACGAACGCCGCCTCGCTGATGGGGGCGGCCATCACGCGATCGGAGCCGAACCGAGCGTAGAGCTCCGCATGGAACATGTGAGCGTCCTCGCCGATGACGACGATCCGTTCGTCGGCCGCCATGCACCCGGCGAGTTCGCGCTCGATCGCACTGAAGAACCCTGTCGCGGCCATCAGTGTGCTTCCTCCGGAGTCGTCTCGAGGGCGGTCTCCACGACCGCGGCCATCTCTCTCGCCGCCCCGTCGTCGATGCGGGGAGTATCGACTCCATCCCGGCACAGTCTGTCCGCCGTCAGGGTGAGAGGATCCCGTTTGCCGTCTCGCGCGTCGCCACGTATGCGACCGAGCAGCGTGAGCAGTTCGCGCACTGCGGCCGCCCGGCCACCGAGCGACGCGCCTCGAGGAGTCAAGGTCGCTCGGGTTATGCCGGTCATGGTGCGGACCCCTTCGGCACTCATCTCGGTCGCGGTCCTCACCATCTGATCGCCGAGGAAGTGCCCGTCGAGACGGGAGCAGGTGGCGTGAAGGAACACCGGGCCGTGGCCACGGCGTATGCGCAAGATGAGGTGCTCGGCCGCTTCGGAGACCTCGAGCGGATCCAGCCCGTCGACGGCCTCGGTCCTGAGCCCGAACGCCTCGGCGCGCGCGGGCAGATCGCCGCTGGTGACCGACGACGAGCGCGTCGTGATCGACCAGGTGTTGTCCTTGCAGACGAGCAGGAGCGGCAGGCGCCATGCGACGGCGAGGTTCATGGTCTCGAGCAGCATGCCCTGATTGGCCGCACCCTCTCCGAAGAACGCTACCGCGATGGTTCCCGGCCGCAATCGGGCCGCCGCCAGCGCGAAGCCGGCGCCCATGGGCCCGGACGCACCCACGATGCCGGAGGAGCCGGCTAGGTGCTTCTTCGAGAAGAGGTGCATGTGGCCG
>JAUVQN010000041.1 GCA_030598125.1 Coriobacteriia bacterium
CGATACGCCGGGATCCGCGGTCAGGACCTCGACACTCTCCGCGAAGGTCAGACCCGACTCCGAGACGGCCACGAGAACGATCTCGTGCTGCCGATCGTCGAGCGGATCGGAGGGGACGAGGTCCGTCTCGACGACGAGCACGCGCTCCCCGTCGGCGCTCGTCTCCATCGAGAAGCCCTGGATGCGCGAGTACCAATCTTCCTCGATCGGCCCGCCGCCGGGAGGTCCGTACGTCTCCTCGAGCCAGTCCGGCAGCTCTTCCACGCTCGCTGGCGGCGGCGGGAGCTCGGCTCGCTCACGTGGCTCCCCGACTCCTGTCCCGGCGACGAACCCTTCGTCGGACCAGGCTTCCATGTAGGCGTCGAGCTCCACGCCGTCGCGATGCACCGCGTCGAAGAGATCCTCGTGCATCGCGTTCACGTCGGCCCAGCCGCCGACGAACTGCACCTCGACGACGGTGCCGCCGAGCTTCTCGGTCGCGCGCACACTCATGATGGAGCGGTACCACTCCGTCTCGCCGTAGTACTCCCCGAGGTAGCCCATGAGATCGTCGGCGGAGGTGATCACGACATCCACCTCGCTCCGGGCGACAGAGCCGGACGAGACCTCGTCGGACATCAGCCAGGCCAGACTCCCGATGCCGAGCGCGAGCGCGACGCAGCAGAGGCTCGCGAGGAAGAGAGAGACGACGACGACCCAGACGGCCATGTTCGTCCGGGCCGCCTGGAGCTCCCTGTCCCCTATGCGGGACTCGGACTCCTGCGACTGCCCCTGCGCAGGGATGTTCGGGTCCATGGCCCTCCCCCCGAGATCGCGAGACCGGGCCGCTCCAGTATAGCGGCGCGCCCGACGAGACTCCGCCCAGACGACGGCCTCCGACGTCTCCCGACATACGCCCTCCGGCGAGCGTCAGCCGACCGTTCGGCCGCCGACCCTCGTCCAGCGGCAGAGGCGCCCTTCGGCGAACTCGATCACTTCGTAGAGCAGGATCCCCAGCAGCCCCATCGCGATGATGCCGGCGAACATGTCCCCGTAGTCGATCCTGCCCCACGCGTCCATGATGTAGAACCCGAGGCCCGACGTGCCCGCCACCGTCTCGGAGATGAACAGCACGGCCACGGCCGTGCCGGCGGCGATCCTGAGCGCGGTGAACACGGCGGGCAGCGACGCGGGGACGACGACGTTGCGGTACACCTGCGCGGCGCCGGCGCCCAGCGAGCGGACGGAGAGCACGGACGCCTCCGGGATCGACTTCGCGGCGTCCCGGGCGGTCACGAGGATCTGGAAGAAGACGATGATGGCGATGAGCACGACCTTGGAGACCTCACCGGTGCCCAAGAGCACCAGCAGGACGGGAAGGAACACGATCTTCGGGATCGGATACGTCAGGAACACGAGCGGCGCGAAGACAGCGTCGGCCCTCGGCGAGCGGCCCACCATCAGACCGAGCGGCACGGCGAACAAGAGCGCGAGCCCGATGGCGACGAACACTCTCGCGGCGCTCACGGCGAACGCCTCCACCAGCCCTTCTCCAAGCGCGGAGAAGAAGTCGCCGAACGCGGCGAAGGGTCCGGGGAGCGCCGGGGAGTCGATCAGCCACGCAAGGAGCGCCCATCCCGCGAGCAGGATGACGACGGCGACCGCGTAGCCGCCCACGCGACGCCCGCCGCTCACGGTCCCGCCCGCCTCTCCGCGAAGGCCCCTTCGGCAACGAGCACGCCCCTGAGCTCAGCGCACTTCTCGTAGAAGAACTCCGACGAGCGGTACGCCGGCTCGCCCATGCCCGGGTTGTCCACGATCGCATGGACCGTGCCTGGCCGCGGCGAGAGCACGACGACGCGCCTGCCCAGGAAGACGGCCTCCTCGATGGAGTGCGTCACCAGGAGCGACGTGAACCCGCGCTGCCGCCAGAGTTCCAGCAGCAGCCCCTGGAGACTCTCGCGCGTGAGCGCGTCGAGCGCCGAGAGCGGCTCGTCCATCAGCAGCAGGTCCGCGTCGAGTGCGAGCACCCGAGCCACCGCGATGCGCTGCCGCATGCCCCCCGAGAGCTCGCCCGGGTAGCTGCCGGCGAAGTCTGCGAGATCGACACGCTCCAGCGCCTCCGCCGTCCGGCGCGCCCGCTCGGCCGAGGGGAGCCCGCGGATCTCGAGACCGAGCGCCGCGTTGTGGTAGGCGGTCTTCCACGGGAAGAGCCCGAAGTCCTGGAGGATGAGCGCGGTGTGGAGCCGCGTGCCGGTGACGGGGCGCTCGTCGATCTCGACCTCTCCGCGCGTGGGCGCGACGAGCCCCGCGAGCGCGACCAGGAGGGTGGACTTCCCGCAGCCCGACGGTCCGATGACGGCCACCGGCTCACCGTCGCCGAGCTCGAGATCCACTCCGCCGAGCGCCTCGATGCGCTGCTCGACGCCCTCGTAGACGACCTCGAGACCGTGTATCGCGACCCGCGCCATGCCGTGGCGCCGGGGCCTAGGAGCCGGGTTCCCAGACGAGGTCGGCGTAGCCGAACTCCGTCTCGAGAAGGCCCTTCGCGTCCATCCACTCGAGCACCGCGGCCACCTGCTCCTCAGTCGGGAGTTGGTGCGACGGGTATGTGTTGACCGCGTACGTGTCCTTGATCGGCTCGGGGAGACGCGCGCTCTCCACGAGCGTCTCCCTCCAGGCGTCGGGGTCGCCGTTCACGATCACGACCGCTTCGTCCCACACCTCGAGCAGCCGGCCCGTCGCCTCGGCGCCGCCGGCCTCCTCGACATACGCGTCCGACACGACGAGCACCGTCTGCGAGACGTTCTCCCCCGAGGAGTCTTCCGCCACGATCGTCGCGCCCTGGAACTCCGCGAGGCTCAGCAGCGGCTCCGGCAGCGCCGCAGCTGCGAGCTGGCCGTTCATCAAGAGGTCGAAGCGGACCGGGACCTTGTCCACCTCTTCCTTCACGAGCTGGTCTTCCGCGAGACCCTCCTCCTCGGCGAGCGCGTCCAACACGTACTCCTGGATCGTGTTCGAGGACGTCCCGATCGGCTCACCGGCGAGGTCCTCGAGCGACGTCGCCTCGGAGCCCGGGGCAGCGACGACGCCGAAACGGCCCTCTTCCGAGGTCGCACCCAACATCACGGTCGCGATCGAGACGGGTATGCCGGCGTTCTCGAGCAGCGACGCGGCGATGATGTCACCCATGTGGGCGTCGATGGCGCCGGCCGTGAGGGCCGCGTCCCGCTCCTGCGCTGAGGGGAACACCACGATCTCCACATCGAGGCCGGCCTCTTCGAAGAGGCCTTCCGACTCGGCGACCCACAGCGGAAGCGCGTCCTCGGTGGGGAGCGTACCGAAGCGGACGACGGCCGGCTCCGCGTCCTTCGCGGTCCCTTCGGTCGCAGGGGCGTCGTCGCTCTCGGGCTCGTTCGTGCACGCTGCCGGCGTGAGGCCGAGCGCGAGTGCGAGTGCGAGCGCGAGCAGCGGCAGGAAGCGGGATCGTCCTCGCATGTGGTGGACCTCCTTCTCGGGCGCGGCCGGACGGCCGATCACGCGCCGGCGACGCACGCCGGCCGCTTCAGACGGATCTCATCGCGGATGGGGATGCCGGAGAAGCCCCGTGACGCACCCCCGAGGCTGTCGGCGGCGGCTCCTATCGCGATGTCGTCCACCACGAAGCCAAGCCGCAGGTAGAAGTAGAGGGACGGGATGTCGTCGTTGGTGACGACCACCTTGATGAACGGCAAGGAGCGTTGTTCCGCGACACTCACCGCCGCCTCGACGAGTGCACGACCTACGCCGAGCCCCTGCGAATCCGGATAGACGGACAGCAGCACGATGGCGAGATCCCCGCCGTGCACCGCCAGCGAGCACAATCCCAGGAGGTCGCCGTCGTCGGTAGCGAGCAGGTTGTCCGTCGAGAGCACATCGAAACTCGCGCCGAAGACGTCCACGTCGGTCTCACCGAGGGCTCGGTCGCAGATGTCCTCGACGGCGGAGAGATCGGAGTCCTTCGCCGGGCGGATCCCGTAGGCGACACTGCGCTCGTCAGAGACGTGCTCCGAGCACGTGATGGTGAGGCGAGCGTCGACGAGCGGCAGCTCTTCGCCACAGAGAGGGCAATGGTACTGGGGATACGCGATGTCGAGTTCGCCGTGCGTCACAGGCCCGACTCTAGCCCATCCGCGACCGAGCGCAAGCTCGCGGCCGCAGCGTCCGGGTCGACCACGTTGATGTGCGCGCCGCTCCCCATCTCGAAGGCCGCTCGCTCCGAAAGGCGAGGCACGATCGCTGCGTGCCAGTGGTACGGGAGTATCGCGATCTCGCTCACCCGGTAGGGAGCGACGTGGAACGCGATGTTGAGTGGCGGGGAGTCGAGGTGCTCGTCGAGCACGCGAGCGATGGAGACGAGGGCCTGCGCAAGGCCGTCGAGCTCCGAGTGGGGCGCATCCTCGAACGTCTCGGCGCAGCGCCTCGGCGCGAGCCTGAGTGCGTACGGCGTCGGCGCCGCCCAGGGAGACTGCACGAGCACGCCGCCGCGCTCGAGCACGGTCCGACCGTCGCGATCGTCCGTCTCGATGGCCTCGCAGAGCACGCAGCGCGAGTGCTCGGCCCAGTAGGTGGAGAAGTTGCCCATCTCGCTGATGACCGCGTCCGGGACGCGTGGCAGGGCGGCGAGCTGCGTGTGGGCGTGAGCCAGCGAGGCCCCCGCATCCCGGCCCCAGTTCCTGAACAGCAGCGTGTGCATCACGCGACCGTCTCGCCTCCAGTACCCGAGCCGTTCGGCGAACGTGTCCACCACGAGCCGCGCATGCTCATCGGAGTAGTCGGCGAGTCCCTCCCCGTGTCTCGGCGTCTCCACGATGACCTCGTGCCCGCCGAAGCCGGTCGTCGCCCGATAGGGGGCCGGAGCATCCAGGGGCTCCGCCCCGAGCACGTCGTCGGGCGCGGACAGCGCGGGGAACTTGTTCTCGACGACGCGCGTCACCCAGAGGTCCGATCCGGGGAGCCGGCCCTCAGAGCGAGTCGGCGGTGTCATGCGCTCGTTGCCCGCACAGAGAGGGCACCCCTGCGCGTCTCCGAGATCCTCGCGCTCGAACGCGTAGTCCCTGGGACGTCCGCCCCGCTCGGGCGCGATGAGCGTCCACTCGCCCGTCACCGGGTCCTGTCTGAACTCGCTCATCTCATCCCCGCGCTCGCCCCCGCCGATGCTAGCATCGTAGAGCATGGACCATCCGCTCACATCGCTCGCCGACAACCACCTCGCCCGCGAGGCGCTCTCGCGAGCCGAGGTCCTCTACACGGACCTCGACGGGACGCTGCTGGGACGAGGCGGCTCCATCCTCACGGACCTGCGCGGCGAGCCGAGCCTGACGGCCGCTGAGGCGGTGGCCGCCATCAACCGGGCAGGCCTCCCCGTCGTGATCGTCTCGGCCCGGACGGCATGCATGCTCAAGGAGATCGCCCGCATGCTGGCCTGGCAGGACTACCTTGCGGAGATGGGCGCCGTCCGCGTCTATGGGCGCGGAGCCGAGATCGTCTACGACCTCGGCGAATGGGAAGACCGCCTTACGTCCGACGGCGAGCGCCCCCACGACGTCATCGAGGATTCCGGCGTCATCGCAGCGCTCATGGAGGCCTTCCCAGGCAAGCTCGAGTACCACTCGCCGCACCACGCGGACCGCGAGGTCACGCACCTGTTGCGGGGCCTCGTCGACGACACCGCCGCGCAGGCCGTCCTCGACACGTCGCCCCTCCCGCTCACCTGGCTCGACAACGGGATGGTGAACCCCCGCTCCACCGGACTCGATTGGGTCGAGCACGTGCACGCGTACCACGTGATGCCGCGAGGCGTCGACAAGGCGAGCGCCATCGCCGCGGATCTCTTCCGAAGGGACCTCACTCGCGAGCAGGCGGTCATGGTGGGTGACTCGCTCGCGGACCTCACGGTCCACGAGACCGTCGGCCTTACCGTGCTCGTCGCCAACGCGCTGCGATCGGACACGGTGCGCGAGCGAGCCGCCTGTATCGAGACCGTCGTCGTCACGGACGGCGCGGCGGGCGAGGGTTGGGCCGAGCTCGCCTACGCCTGGCTGGCCGCACGCGAGGAGCGCTGAGGAGGCCTCCCTCCGTCGGGACCTGAGCTCCCACTCGCACGGGACACGCTGCCCGTTCTTTGCGTCTTGGCCGGTCATGGCATAGAATGCTCCCTGCCCGCTCAGCGGGCTTGACAACACGAGACAGGCTCCATCCGTTAGGTGCGGCTCCTGCCCGAACACAGGCCACTGCCCGGAAATGTCGAGAGACGCCAATGGGTAGAACAGCCCTCGCCGGCTTAAGGCGAAGGCTAAGGTGGCTGGGTCCCCCGGGACTCTACGTCGGTCAGTGCTCAACCCCAGACGAGGGACGGAGCGATGCGCGGCGGACCGCTTCGCCGCGTCTTGCCCACGCGTGCTCAGCTCGCCCCTCGTCCGAAACGGACGGGGGGTGTTCTCGTGTGGACTGGAACCGTCGGACACCGTCGCGCCGGAAGGGAGGGACCAGCATGTTCTACCTCACGCAGCTGCTGGGGAAGCCGGTCGTCGATGCGGCCGGTGAGGAGATCGGACGCATCAAGGACGTCGCCATCGAGACCGGCGAGATCTTCCCGCGCGTCACGTCACTCGGGTTCGTGGGTCCGGACAAGTCCTTCTTCATGCTCTCCTGGCGCAAGTACGTCGCGGAGGTCACCGATGAGCAGGTGACGCTCTCGGCCGAGCGACCTGACCTGAGGTTCTCGTACCTTCAGCCGGACGAGGTCCTGCTCGCTCGCGACCTGCTGAACAAGCAGATCGTCGATACCCAGGGCAAGAAGATCGTCCGCGTGAACGACCTCAAGCTCTCGGAGGCCAAGGGAGTACTCAGACTGCTCGGTGCCGAGGTCGGCGTGCGCGGGATCCTGCGTGGCGTCTCACCGCACCTGGAGCGGGCGGCGCTCGCGGTGTCGCGACCGTTCGGACGGGAGCTTCCGGAACGGCTGATCGCCTGGAGCTACATGGACCTCCTCGAGCGCGACCTGACTCACGTGCAGCTCTCGGTCACGCACAAGCGTCTCCACGAGCTGCATCCCGCCGACGTCGCCGACATCCTGGAGCAGCTCGCGCCGGCCCAGCGCGCGAGCGTCTTCGACCACCTCGGCAACGTCCAGGCCGCGGATGCGATCGCGGAGCTCGAGGACGAGTACCAGGCACAGGTGCTCGACGAGTTCTCTGCGCAGAGGGCCAGCGACATCCTCGAGATCATGGACCCCGACGACGCCGCGGATATCATCGGTGATCTTCCGTACGAAAAGGCGGAGCGGCTGCTCGAGCTCATGGGCGTACGCGAGGCCAAGCTCGTACGCAGTCTGCTCGGCTACCGGGACGAGAGCGCCGGGGGCATCATGACCTCCGAGATCACATCCGTGGCGGAGGACGCCACCGTACAGGACGCGATCGACTATCTGCGCCACGAGGCCCCTACCGGCGAGGACGTCTACTACATCTACGTCGTGGACCCCGAGGACCGCACGCTCGAGGGCGTCATCAGCCTGCGAGACCTCATCGTCTCGGACCCGGCCACCATCGTCGCCGACATCACGGAACGCGACGTCCTCACGGTCGGAGTCGACGACGACCAGGAAGACGTGGCCGAGGTCATGACCAAGTACGACCTGTTGGCCGTCCCGGTCGTGGACGAGTCGGGGGCGATCCTGGGCGTCGTGACCGTGGACGATGCACTCGAGGTCATGGAGGAGGAATCCGCCGAGGACCTTGCGCTCGCGACGGGCTCTTCACAGAAGCCGCTCGCCCAGGGCATGTGGAGCTGGCTGGGAAAGCGCTCGGGGTGGCTCACCATCTGGGTCGTGATGGGCCTGGGCGCCGTGCTCGTGCTCTCCTGGTTCTCGAACGAGCTCGTGTCGATCGCCGTCGCCGTGCTCTTCCTGCCGCTAGTGCTGCGGATGTCGGAGGACATCTCGGCGCACTCCCTCGCGATCCTGATCGAGTCCGGCGACCCCTCCGAACGGCCGAGCTTCGCCCGCCAGCTACTCGTGGACGTCGCGATGGGAGCCCTCCTCGCGGTCGTGAGCGGCCTCCTCGTCTTCGGCGTCCTCGAGCTGCTCGGAGAACCCACGGACGTCGCGGTGGTCCTCGCGCTCGCCGCCGCTGGAGCACTCCTCGCAACCGCGGTCATCGCCGCCGTCGTCCCCTGGGTGGCGATCGCACTCGGCGGTGCTCGCCGCGTCCCCTCGATGCTAATCACGACGCTCGTATCCCTCGCGGGTCTCACGGTCTACCTCGCGCTCGCTATCGCACTCGGAGAGGCGTTCCCCGTCTAGGCGGGGATGGGGTGCGATGACGGGCACGCAGAAGGCGGCCAAGCGGAGCCGGTTCCTCGTGATGCTCTCGGTCGTCGGACCGGGAATGATCGCGGCATCCGCCGGCAACGACTCGGGCGGTATCTCCACGTACTCCGTGGTGGGTGCCGAGTTCGGCTACCAGATGCTCTGGCTGCTGCTCTTGATGACCGTGTCGCTCGTCGTCGTCCAGGAGATGGCAGCGCGAGCCGGCGCGGTGACGGGCAAGGGGTTCGCGGCACTGATCCGCGAGCGGTTCGGGCTGAAGCTCGCTCTCTTCGCCATGGTGGGACTCCTCGTCTCCAACGTGGCGACTACGACCGCTGAGTTCGCGGGTATCGCCGCCGCCATGGAGATCTTCGGCGTATCCAAGTACCTGGCCGTCCCAGTCGCGGCCGTGTTCGTCTGGCTGCTCGTAGTGCGCGGATCCTACCGCAACGTGGAGAAGGTCTTCCTGGCGCTCTCGGCGGTGTTCGTCACGTATATCGCCTCGGCATTCCTCGCGGAGCCCGACTGGGGGGCGGTCGCGCAGGGTACGTTCGTCCCCTCCATCGAGCTCTCCCGCGACTGGCTCGTCCTCGCGATCGCGATGACCGGAACGACCATCGCCCCGTGGATGCAGTTCTTCGTGCAATCGAACATCGTAGACAAAGGTCTCACGATCAAAGAGTGGACGTACGCCAAAGCCGACGTGATCGTCGGCTCGGTCTCGGCCAACGTGATCGCGTTCTTCATCATCGTGACCACGGCTACCGTGCTCTATCCGCGCGGCGTGCAGATCGCGAGCGCGGAGGACGCGGCGCTCGCCCTCGCTCCCGTCGCGGGCCAGTACGCGACGGTGCTCTTCGCGCTCGGCCTCCTGGGAGCGTCCCTGCTCGCCGCCTGCGTCTTGCCGCTGACCGCCGCGTACGCCATCTGCGAGGCGTTCGGGTGGGAGTCGGGACTCGACCACACGTGGTGCGAGGCGCCGATCTTCAACGGCCTGTACACCTTCGCCATCTTCGTGGGCGCTGCGTTCATCCTGATCCCGGAGCTCGACCTCATCCGCGTCATGATCCTCTCGCAGACGATCAACGGGATCATTCTCCCATTCCTGCTCGTCTTCCTCATCAAGATCGTCAACGACCGGAGGCTCATGGGCTCGTACGTCAACAGCCCCACGTACAACGCGCTCGCATGGATCACGGTGATCGTCGCGATCGCGCTCACGGTCGCACTGCTGGCCATCACGTTCCTCGGCCTGGGGTAGGCATGGACGCGCTCGATCGAGCGAAGCACGATCTCAGGGAACGGATGCGCGACGTGCGCCGCTCTCTGTCCGAGCGCGACAGGAAGAGAGGGAGCGCGCTAGTGTGCGCGCGTTTGGCCGAGATGTCCGAGCTGCGGTCGGCCCGCAGCATACTC
>JAUVQN010000157.1 GCA_030598125.1 Coriobacteriia bacterium
CGCGGCCACGGTGGCAGCGGCGTCGGTCCACACCGTCGCGGTGCTGCTCAGGTGGGCGGAGGCGGGTCACTTCCCGTACGTGAAGACGTTCGAGAACCTGCTGGTGGGAACGCTCGCCATGGCCGTCGCCTACCTGCTCGTGTCGTGGCGGTGGCGGGGACTCACCGTCGCCGGGACGCTCGTGCTCCCGCTCATCCTGCTGACCCTCGGGTTCTCGCTCACCCAGCCCTCGGAGCTCTCTCCCGTGACGCCGGTCTACCAGAGCGGCTGGCTCGTCATCCACGTCACGTTCGCGTGGATCACGTACGCGACGTACTCGACCGTCGCGGGACTCGCGTTCGTGACGCTCATGCGCGAGCGCGCGGAGCGCAGGGGAGTGGAGCCGGCCCGATCCCTGTCTCGGCTCCCCGCCCAGGATGTCGTGGACGACCTGTCCTTCAAGCTCGTGGCCTTCGGTTTCCTGAACAACGCCGTGATGATCGTCTCTGGCGCCATATGGGCGTACCGCCTCTGGGGATCGTTCTGGCGGTGGGACCCCGTCGAGACGTGGAGCCTTCTCACGTGGCTCGCGTACGGCTTCTACATGCATGCGAGGCTCACGCTCGGCTGGGGGCCTCGACGTCTCGCCTGGGTCGGGCTCCTCGCTCTGTTCGGCGTGATGATGTCGTTCTGGGGCGTGCAGCTGCTCCCGAACTCGTTCCATCTGTTCCAGGACCTCGGGGGCAGCCTCATGGAGACGGGGCGGATGCAGTGAGAAGGGGCTTCGGCCGGATCGCATCCGCGACTCTTCTCGCGGCCGTGCTGGCGACGGCCGCATGCACGGCGTCCGAGCCACTGGAGCCCGCCGCCGCGGCCGCCGTGCAGGACGCGCTCGACGTGCGCGCGAGCAGGAGCACGGATGCGAGCGACTACGCGCCCTACTTCGCGGACCCGACCGTCGCGGAGGCGCTCGCGGAGAGCGCCCGCCTCGAGTCCACGTCGACGGTCCCTATCCCCGAGTGGGAACCCCCGTACGTGAGCGCCGAGACCTCCGCGTCGGCCGACGTGGTCGTCGTGTGGGTGCCTGCCGCTGAGCTCCCGGATTGGCCGCGCGCCACGGTCTTCTCGCTCGAGATGGACGAGCGATGGTTCATAGTCGACGCGTCCGATGTCACGACCGGTCCGATCCCGTCGGAGCTCGTGCCTGAGGGCGACTGATTTCGCTCACCATCGAACAATCCCGGCTGACTCCTTAACGAAGTTTGTGCTACTGTCGAGCTGACTAACGAACCGGGCGCAGCCCGAAACGTGGAAGGCTGAACGATGCAGGAGACCAGGAACGCTCCCGACGCCACCGTGTACAGGCTCTCTCTCTACCACTGCTACCTGGGAGAACTCATTCGTGTCGGCGCGCCGGACCGCATCACGTCGCGGCAGCTCGCCGAGCAGCTCAACATCAAGGAAGAGACCGTTCGTCGCGACATCTCGTTCGTCGGCGACATAGGTCGTCCGGGCAGCGGCTACGACCCTCAGACGCTGTTCGACGCGTTCACGGAGTACCTGGGCCTGTCGGACGAGTACCCGATCGCGAAGGTCGGCACCGCCCAGATGCTCGGGGCGCTCGAAGTCGTGTTCCCGCCCAACCGCTACGGTGTCAAGCCGGTCGCCTACTACTCGGAGCTGCCGGACGACGTCGGCGAGAAGGTGGGCGACATCGAGGTCCAGCACCTGACCGACATCCCCAAGCTCGATCCCGAGCTGGACGTCAGGGTCGCGCTCGTCGCGTGCTCCCCGGGCTGGGTGCAGATCACGCTCGACCTGCTCGCTTCGGCGGGGGTCATGGGTGTGCTGCTGCTCACGCCTAGCGTCAAGGTGAACGCCCCGAAGGACCTCGAGCTCACGCACGTGCGGATGCCGTGCGACATCAAGTCGCTCGCGTGTCGCTGCCGCATCCCCGCGGTGCGCTGAGGCCCGCGGGTCTGAGGTCGAAGGGCTCCCGCAGGCTACTCCTCGTCCGCGGTCTCCGTCGCCTCGTCCGACGTCTCAGGCAGGTGCCAGAACCAGTTCTCCCTGAGCGCCTCGGTCTCGTCCGAGAACGCGTCCCAATCCTCGTCCGGCGCGATCGCCATCACGAGCACGTCGCGGTCGACCGTGCGCACGAAGAAGACCTCGGTCGTGAAGGCGATGCCGTTCATGTCGGTCGCCGTGACCGTGATCATGCGTCCCTCGCGCCCGCCGACGACGATGTCCTCCGGATCCGAGATCGTGGTGTCGGTCCACTGGCGGTTCACCG
>JAUVQN010000122.1 GCA_030598125.1 Coriobacteriia bacterium
GGACTTCGGCACGGCGACCACGATCGACGTCATCGATGCCGAAGGGGCCTACCTCGGTGGCGCGATCGCGCCCGGCGTCGAGACAAGCGCCGAGGCGCTCTTCGCCAAAGCGGCCCGCCTCTCCAAGGTGGACCTCGAGCCGCCGGCGCACGTCATCGGCACCAACACCCGGGAGTCGGTCCAATCCGGCCTGCTGCTGGGCGAGGCCGCGATGGTGGACGGGCTCGTGCGCCGCGTGTGGGACGAGCTCGGCGTCGAGACGCAGGTCGTCGCTACGGGCGGGCTCGCCGAGCGCATGGCGCCGCTCTGCGAGACGGTGGGAGAAGCCGACCCGGACCTCACTCTCAAGGGCCTGCTCAGCATCTATCGTCGCAACACCTGAGCGACGCCGCGGCTCGCTGTCCCGTGTACACACATCTGTGTACACTGAGATGCGCAAGGAGGTCTTCTGATGCGTTTCTTCCGAGTCGGGAACAAGGTCATCAGCCGCGAGAAGCTCTACGAGATGATCACGGAGATCCTCTCCGAGCGAGAAGGCGGCGCCACGCAGGAACAGACGGCGCGGACGCACGGCGTGCAGCGGTCGTTCGTGTCCTTTCTCGAGTCGCTCGGGGAGGTGCGTCGCGGCCCCCGCGTCGCGATCATCGGCTTCCCGGTGAAGAACGTCGAGGAGGTCGAGGCGACCGCCGAGAAGTACGCCGTCGAGTTCGTGCTCCTGCTCTCGCAGATCGAGCGAGAGTCGCTGGGAGGGGGCTCGGCGGGCGACCTCCTGAACCTCGCGCTCGAGACGATGGCCGAGCTCGTGGACTACGACGTCATCGTGCTCATGGCGAGCGACTACCGCGTGGAGCTCTTCGAGAAGATCCTCGGCAGGCCGGTCGTGCCGCTCACCCTGGGGGCCTCGCCCATCACGGAGGACCAGGTGATCGACGTGAAGGAGCTCGAGACGGCGCTCGAGGGCGTGACGTCGCCGAAGCGGGCCGCGTCCGGCAAGAAGGCCGGGAGGGGGAAGCGCGCCGCGTCCGGCAAGCGCAAGAGACCGAGCCGGACGAAGCGTGTGGCCGACCGCATCCGCGGCACCGAGGGGCGCTGGAAGCTATCAAGCAGGTAGTCGGCATCAGCATCGGGTCCTCCAAGCGGGACCACGAGGTCGAGATCGAGCTCCTGGGCGAGCGGGTGTCGATCCGGCGCGAGGGGACCGACGGCTCCTTCGAGCGGATGCTCGAGCGCTACGCGGAGCTCGACGGCACGGTGGACGCGTTCGGCCTGGGAGGCGCGACGTTCGCGCTCAAGGCGGACGGGCGCGAGTACCCCTTCCGCGAGATGAAGAAGGTCCACCAGTACGCGAAGAAGACGCCGGTGCTCGACGGCAACGGCTTGAGAGACACGCTCGAGCGCGACGCCGTGCGAAGGCTCGAGGAGGAGACCGGCGAGCCGCTGGCCGGCAAGACCGTGCTCCTCACCGACGGTGTCGACCGCGTGGGGCTGGCGGAGGGCTTCCGCGAGCACGGGTGCGACATCATCTACGGCGACCTCATCTTCGGCATCGACATGCCGTTCCCGATCCGGAGCGACGCCACCTTCCGCCGCGTGGCCAAGACGCTCTGCCCGATCATGGTGCAGCTCCCGCTGAAGGTCCTGTACCCGACCGGATCCGATCAGGAGAAGGAGTCGAGCTCCCGCTTCGAGCGCTACTACCGGGAGAGTCAGATCGTGGCGGGCGACTACCTGTTCGTGCGCAAGTACATGCCCCAGGACATGGCGGGCAAGTGGATCGTCGCGAACACCACGACCGAGGACGATATCGAGGACCTGCGAGGACGCGGGGTCGAGCTCCTGGTCACGACGACGCCGCGGCTCGGCGGACGCAGCTTCGGGACGAACGTCATGGAGGCCGTGCTCGTCGCGCTCTCCGGCTCGGACGGGCCGCGCCCTCGCGACGAGTACACGGAGCTCCTGAAGCGGACCGGGATCGAGTCCGAGTTCCACTGGCTGCAGGAGGGCGCCCCGGGAGCGTCCGGGTCCGGCGCGCACGACGACGCTCCGCAGGCCGAGCGGACTCCCACGCCCGTCTGAGGCTCGCCCGCGCCCGAGGCGCGCCCGCCGAGCCGGCCACCTCCCGCTCCCGCCCGCGCACCTGCCCCTTAACCGACCTTCGTCTCCTTCCCGTCCCGGCACCGCGTTTGCTCTGTCGAGCACGTGCGTGACGTGGGGTGACCCCGTCGGCCGGATACACGGCCAGGACCAGGGGACATGCTACACTCGCATGTGTTCAGGCAAGCAGGGATCGCAGTGTCTTCCTCGGTCCCCTGGCAGGCTGACGCCGGTATCGACACGCCCGCGTCGCGCAGGGGTCTCAGGGACCGCGAGGGGCGCGTGGAGGACGAGGAAGTGAACACGCGGGCCACGAGACGACTCATCGGCGTCACCGCGCTCATCTTGGCGGCGGTCGGCGCCATACTCATCTACACGACATCGTCCGGCGGCGCCGGCGCCGGCGCCCACACGGGCACGAGCGTCGCGGACGTCGCCGCCGACCCCGCGCTGGTCGGAGAGAAGGTCAAGGTGGACGGCGTCGTCGTCGAGGGATCGTGGGACGGCGGCGTGAATCCCATGGAGTTCGACATCCAGGACCTGGAGGGCGGCGAGGACGCCGAGGTGCTCGGTGTCGTGTGGAGCAAGACCGCGCCGAGTTCCTTCGGTGACGGATCGAACGCGATCGTGACGGGGACGCTCTCCGCGGACGGCGTGATCGACGCGACCGAGCTCATCATCAAGTGCCCCTCGAAGTACGAATCGCTCGAAGGCGCCATGACCGTCGAAGAGCTCCTCGCGGACTCCGCGATGGAGGGCACGCCGACGCGCGTGAGCGGCTTCGTCGTCGCCGTCGAGGGCCAGGGCCTCGTGCTCGGCACCGAGAAGTCCGGAGGGACCGAGATCGAGGTGGACCTGAGCGAGACCGAGCTCCCCGAGAACGTCTCGGAGGGGACGGAGGTCGTCGTTCAGGGTACTCTCGATGGGACCGTGTTCGTGGCCGAGAGCATCGGGGCCGCGGAGTAGACCGGGTCGCCCGTCACATCAGCTGCACGAACCACCCGCACATGAGCCCGTGAGGGCCGGAGAGGGAGCACCGCGCCTATGAGTCCGACCTTCGGGACCATCCTCATGGCCATCGCCGCCGTCGCGGCGTTCGGATCGATCGCCGCCCTCGCATGGGGCACTCGCAAGGGCGACGAGGGCGAGACCGCCATCAACGCCGGCTACCTCGCCACCTTCGCGGTGTTCGGCGCTCTCACACTGGCGTTCGGCGTCCTGCTCGCGGCCTTCCTCTCTGAGGACTTCTCGTTCATGTACGTCGCCGAGAACCACTCGACCGACGTCTCGAACCTCGCGTGGCTCTACAAGATCTCCGGCACGTGGGCCGGGCGAGAGGGCTCGCTGCTCCTCTGGGCGTGGATACTCTCGATGTTCGCCTCCTGGGTGGCGTACAAGAGACTCTCGATCACGGATCGGCTCTCCAACGTCGGTCTCGCGGTCACGAACTTCCTGCAGCTCTTCTTCCTCGCCGCGCTCTTCGTCGAGACGAACGACCCGTTCAAGATCTCGCCGGCCGAGTGGATCGGTCCGAATGGGGAACTCCTGCTGCAGGGTGTGGCGATGAACCCGCTCCTGCAGCACTGGGCGATGATCATCCATCCGCCCACGCTCTTCATCGGCTACGCTGGTCTCGCGATCCCGTTCGCGTTCGCCGTCGCGGCGCTCATCGTCAACGACGGTTCGAGCGCGTGGGTCAAGATCGTGGACCGCATCGCCGTCTTCTCGTGGCTCTTCCTCGGCATCGGCATCGGGCTGGGCGCCATCTGGGCGTACGTCGTGCTCGGCTGGGGTGGCTACTGGGCATGGGACCCGGTCGAGAACGCGTCGCTCCTGCCGTGGCTCACGGGTGTGGGTCTGCTCCACTCCTTCACGGTCTATCGCAAGCGGGACAGCTTCAAGAACTGGGCCGTGATGCTGTCCGGTATCACGTTCGCGCTCGTGCTCCTGGGCACGTTCATCACGCGCTCCGGCATCGTGCAGTCGGTCCACGCGTTCGAGCAGGACCCGGTGTCGTTCTGGCTCTTCCTGTCGATGATCGTCGCGGCCGTCGTCGTGCCGGCCATCGGCCTCGTCATCCGTCGCGACGAGTTCAGGAGCGCGCACGA
>JAUVQN010000137.1 GCA_030598125.1 Coriobacteriia bacterium
ACCTTCTGATCCCAGTCGTCGCCGCCCAGATGGTTGTCGCCCGAGGTCGACTTCACCTCGAAGACGCCGTCACCTATCTCGAGGATGGACACGTCGAAGGTGCCGCCACCGAGGTCGAAGACGAGGATGGTCTGCTCGCCCTCTCCCTTGTCGAGCCCGTACGCGAGCGCCGCGGCCGTGGGCTCGTTGATGATGCGCTCGACCTCGAGCCCGGCGATCTTGCCGGCGTCTTCCGTGGCCTGACGCTGCATGTCGTTGAAGTAGGCGGGCACGGTGATGACGGCCTTGGTGACCGGCTCACCGAGATACGCCTCGGCGTCCGCCTTGATCTTCTGCAGCACCATCGCCGAGATCTCCTCGGGCGTGTAGTGCTTCCCGCCGATATCGACGACGACGCGGCCGTCCTTGCCCTTCTCGACCTCGTACGCGATCGTCCCGCGCTCCTGCTCGGTCTCGCCGTACTTGCGACCGATGAAACGCTTGATGGACGTCACTGTGTTGTTCGGATTCGTGATCGCCTGGTTCTTGGCGGTCTTGCCGACGAGGCGCTCCCCGTCCTTGCGGAAGCCGATGACCGACGGTGTCGTGCGATCGCCTTCTGCGTTCACGATGACCGACGGCTCGCCGCCCTCCAGGACGGACATCGCCGAGTTGGTTGTGCCCAGGTCGATCCCCAGGATCTTGGCCATGATCCACATCTCCCTTTCCGGTGCTCCCCGCTCGGTGCTCCCCAGCGGACCGATGTCTCTGTCGCGACGGCCTTCTGCCGCCGTGAGCTGCGTTCCCTTGCATGAAGACCGCCATCCGCGGACACGCCGGCACGCGCCCCGCGGAATGGCGCTACGACATCGTAGTATCTTAGTTGTGCGTTGTCAAGTTTCCTGTGTCGTGCATTCTGATATCCTTGAGGCGAGACCCCTCGCTAGGTACACAGATGCCCTGAGGCGAGGGGGTCGAAACAACTGCGGTGCTCGGAGGTAGCGCGACTGGTCTCGGCCGCTAGCGGGAGAGGCGCAGTCCGCGCCGATCGGCGTCGGCGACGCGCTTCAGCTGACTCCAGACGCGTACCTTCCTGCCCTCGTCGCCCAGCGACGCCTCGAGCCCGTCGACCGCGACGATGGCGCGACCGTGCCGTCGCACCGGTTCCCCGAAACGCAGGTCCCCGACACCGATCGCGCGCGCGAGGTCGCAGGCCGCTTCGGCGTCGAGCGCGATGACTATGTCAGGGTCCACCGCCTCGACGATCCACGCGACCCGCTCGACGACACCGTCCGGATCTCCGTCCGCGACGGGGCGGCTGCACGTGCGGAACACGCCCCCATCCGCAAGCCCCAGCGCCTCGAGGGCCTTCGCCGCCGCGCTCCCATCCTCACCGGCCATCGCGGTGCCGACGCGCTCGTCCTCGGGACCGGGAGCGCCCTTCACGAGGAGCACGCGAGCGAACGGGTCGCCTTCGCCGGCGATCGTCTCCGAGCCGGGCAGGAGCGTGTCGGCGTGGCCGAGCTCGGCGCGTGCCTTCGCGACGTACCTCTCAGCGATGCGGTCTGCTTCGCTCACTCGAGACTCCCTCGGGCGATCCCCTGCCCGACCATGCGCGATCGGCGAGCCCTCCGTCGACCGCGCGAACCAGTCGACCGTGACCGCGATGGCACGCTCGAACGGCACGCGGGCGTGCCAGCCCAGCACGCCATACGCCTTCGCCGGATCCAGCGCGCTGCGGTCCACGTCCCCTTCGCGTCCCGGCGCGTGCTCGAACGCCCCATCGAAGTCCGCCGCGCTCGCGACGGCTCTCGCCAGCTCGCCGACGCTCGTCTCGACGCCCGTGGACACGTTGAGAGCGGGGCCGTCGGCGCCCGTCGCGGCGAGTGGCTCCTCGTTGCTCAGGCACGCGAAGATGGCGCTCACCACATCCGCCACGAAGATGAAGTCACGCGTCTGCTCCCCCGTGCCGTAGATGATCGGCGTCTCGCCCCGGACGGCCTTCGCCGAGAAGATGGCTACGGCCCCTCCCTCGCCCGTCCAGTCCTGCCGGGGACCGAACACGTTGGCGAAGCGCAGGCTCGCGAAGTCCGTACCCGTGCCGCCGAGCTCCTCCGCCAGCGCACCCTCGGCCGCCAGCTTCGAGCGGCCGTAGGGATTCTCGGGGGACTTGGGCGAGGTCTCCTCGAGCGGCACTACCGCCGGCTCGCCGTACACGGCAGCCGACGAGGCTGAGATCATGCGCCTCGCGCCCGCTTCCGCGGCGGCTCGGGCGACCAGGCGCGTGCCCTCGACGTTCACACGCCGGTCGTGCTCGGGATCCTCGATCGACGCGTTCACGTCCGTCTGGGCCGCGAGATGCACGATCGCTTCCGGACCGAACTCGAGGGTCGCGTCGCGGAAGGCGTCATCGAGCACGTCGAGGCGGCGGAGGCCCGCTGCAGGGTGCACGTTGTGCATGCCGCCCCGCGAGAAGTCGTCGACGACCAGCACGTCGTTGCCGCCCTCCAAGAGCGCGTGCACGAGGTTCGATCCGATGAAGCCGGCGCCGCCGGTGACCAGTACCCGCATCCCGACTTCCCCCCGTCAGCTCTCGAGCTTGCGCACGTCCACCAAGCGTCCATGGACAACGAGACGGTATGCGGCGCTGTAGGGCGGGTGACATGCGGTGAGCGTGAGCATCGGTTCCTCCGTCGTCGCGATGACGTCGAGCTCCCAGGGTCTCACGACCCGCTGCTCGACGGCCTCGTACGTGTACCTCCTCGTAGGAGAGTAGAGCACCATCTCGTCGCCGGTCTCGATCTCCCCCAGGCGTCCGAACGGCGCACCGTATGTCGTCCGGTGTCCGGAGATGCCGCAGTTCCCCGTCGGCCCCGGCACGTCCGTGGTCGTGATCCAGCCCGGCCCGCGCTTGAGGTCCGATGTGGCGGTGCCCTTCACCACTACCGTGTCTGCATCCATCGCGTCGATGACGAGGCGCCCGAACACGCCGCCCTCCTCGAGCGACTCCCAGTACGCCACGTCCTCTTCCCAGCCCTCGAAATCGAGTACGCGCGCTTCGTCCTCGTAGTCCTCGACCGGAGGAAGCGGCTCCGCGACGACGCCGAGCTGCGACAACTCGCTCCTGAGCGCCGTCTGAGCGGTACCCGCCATGAGGTCGGTGATCCCGTAGTACGCCAGCAATCCGAGGGCGATGCCGAGCAGGACGTTGCCCAGGAAATGGGCCGCGCTCCTCGCGCCCGAGCTGCCCGAAGCGGTCGCCGCATGTGCATCCACAGTGTTCATCCAGGTGAGAGGGACGAATCGGCAGGTCCGGGGCGTGGCGGTGATTCCGGTCACAATCGGGTATCAAGCCGCAGGTCAGGCATGACGATACTACTAGTGTCAGCACTTTCACAGCGGCGCAGACGAAGCGCACTCCCCGAGAAAGGCACAACCGCCGAGAGGCGGTGTCGCAAAGCCACGGGTCCCAAGGAGTGGGAGCTCCTCGAGGACCGCCGGGCTGCCGAAGTCGAGTGACGAGGTCGATCCAAGGCCCGCCCCGACCCGGAGCCTCCGGGGAAGGCGGGCCATCTCGACCGCGCACTCGACCGAGGGACCGCACGTGACGCACAGGATCACCAGGAAGAACAGCACCGTCGTG
>JAUVQN010000062.1 GCA_030598125.1 Coriobacteriia bacterium
CACCCCGAGCTCGTCCATGAGCGCCTGCTCGACGTTCGCTCCGACAGCTCCCGTGCCGCCCAGGATGTACGCCGAGGTCGCGCCGAGGTCGCGGATCTCCTGGAGCACCGGCGCGTCCAGGAACTCGGTGTGTGTGAGCAGGATCGGGGCCTATACGGCCCGAGCGAGCGGCGCGGCTCCCAGAGCGTCCGGCCCGTTGTAGCCTGTCGAGACGATCACGGTGTCGGCGCCGTACGGGAACGCCTCCTGCGAGACCGCGACCGACGTCAGCACACGGTCCTGCCCAGCCACCTCGACATCGTAGAGCTGGTTGTTCGCAGGGATGACCTCCCAGAAGAGATCGTACGTCCCCGAACCGGAACTCACCCACACGTCGAGGTAGTAGCTGCCGGCGCCCCAGCCGCCTTCAGAGAACGGGACCGCCGTGTAGCCGAGCGGATCCGGGTAGACGCTGGTGTAGTAGTCGCCGACCATGAGCGTCCGGTCGTTGTAGTCGCTCAGGACGCTGGTGGCGCCCGGCGCGAAGAGCGTCACGTCCATGACAGCGCCGGGATCTCCCCACAGATAGACCTGCAGGCGGTCCCCCACGTCGAGGTAGATCTCATAGACGTCGTCGAGGTCGGCCATGTCGTCGAGCGATCCCGCCACTGGAGACACAGGGATCGGCACGCCCGGGATGTTGTCGTCCGCGGCGGCCGGACGGATCAGACCCGCGTCACGTACGCGCGACGTCGGAGCCGCCACCGGCTCGGCCGAGGATCCCATCGCGGCGAGCGTCGTCGCGGGACTGAGCACGGTCGCGAGACAGAGTGCGAGCACGGCCCCGAGGGCGAGCGCTCTCCTCCCGGTGCGGTCGCGTCTTGCTGTTCCCATGTGCCCGGCTCCTTCCGCGCGGACGGTCCCTTCCGAAGTGTGATCACGTATCGGCTCGATCGTCCTCATCTGAGCAGCTGGAGCGCGCGGCTCCGCACCGCCTCGCTGACGGCTCCAAGACCGCCGATGAAGCGCACCGTGAAGACCCCGTCGCCCCACGCGCCCATCCAGGCGGCCACCCCATCGCTCACGGCGGTCGGATCGGTGAGCAACAGCACCGACGTGGAGGACCGCTGCAGGCTGGCTCCCGCCAGCGCATCGGGGAAGTCCCTCCCGCTGGCCACCGCCACGGTGTCCGGACTGAGACCGGCGATGACCCCGAGCTCCGCCACGAAGGCGGCTGTCCAGAAGCGGTCCGGTCCGGCGATCCGCGCGACGCTCCCGGCGCCGAGGGCCGCCATGAGCTCCGCCTCCGTCCGCTCATCCACGACGCCCGGACCTCCGACGATGAGCGCCTCGGCGAGCCCGAGCTCGTCGATGAGGCCGCTCGTCCCCCTCGACAGACCGGCGGCGGCCGGCTCGAGCAGGATCGGCCAGAGACCAGCCGAGGCGAGCGGTCCGACGGCGAGCGCGTCCGGGTAGTCGGCCCCGGTCACGACGCAGCCGATGGTGGGCACGTAGTCGGTCTTGCCGTTGAGCTCCAGACGCCGGAAGACCTCCCTCGCGATCGCTGCCGACGTGCCGTAGCGGTCCGTGCCCGCGAGACGCGTGACCGTGAGTCCCATGCCGGCAAGGGCAGCGCCGACGCCCACGGAGACCGCTCCCGGGCCACCGAGTACGTATGCCCGCGTCGCGCCGAGACGCTCGATCTCCTCGCGTACCGGATCGTCGAGGTAGCCGGGATGAACGAGGAGGATCGGTGCCATCACGGTCCCTGAGAGCGGTGCCGCGCTCAGCGCGTCCGGCCAGTCGTACCCGGTGGCGACGATCACGGTGTTCGCACCGTTCGGGAACGCCTTCTTCGAGCACTCGATGGCCGTCCGTATGCGATCGGCTCCTTCCACCGGCTCCGCGACCGGACCGCTACCGGGCGGGATGCGCTCGTGGTGGAGCGTGTACTCGCCGGAGCCCCGGATCGCCTGGACCACCAGGTGGTGCGTGCCGGCACTGTACGGCCAGTCCGCCGAAGGGTCCCACCAGTCGGGCGGCTCCCACGGCGTGAACGAGAAGCTGTCGGGCGATTCGATGACGAAGACGCCGGAGACGGCAGGGTCCGTCTCGATGTCGGTCGTCCCCGGCGGGAGGAGCAGGACCCAGAACTCCGCGTCGTCGGGAGCCTCCACGGAGCACTGCAGACGCTCACCGATGTCCAGGTCCACCGCGTACACGTCACGGTCGTCACCCTCGGCATCGAGCGTGCCAGTCGCGGGCGACGCCGGGAGCGGCACGCCGGGAAGCTCGTCGATGTCGGCGGCCGGGACCACGCTCGGGAGCGCCGACAGCCGGCCGACCAGATCGGCAGCGCGGGTGAGGTCCTCCGAGTGCCCGGGTCCGAGCCCGAGAGCCGGCCCTGCCGGAAGGATCGCGAGAGCCGTGGCGAGAACGCAGGTGAGCGCCGTCCGATGGAGACTCGCGCCCCCTCGGCTGGGCACCGTGGAACGAGACGCGGACTGACGTACCATCGGTGCCCCCTGTCGTGCGGACCGGACGGTGCCCGAGACGACTCGTCCGTGCGAGCGTACGACAGCCAGCCGTCCGCCCACAATGCCGCAGGTCACCGTGGGTCGCGAGGCATGCATCTGCTACGCTTTCGCCGGAAGCGACCCGCTCGCGCTCCAGGAGGACGGGATGCCCGACAACACCGATGCCGGTCCCTCGCCGACGCAGCCCGGATCGGCCGAACCACCACGTCAGAGGAACTCGAACCGCAGGCTCTGGGTCGTCATCATCGTGCTCGTCGTCTCGCTCCTCTGCTTCTGCGGCGTGACCGGAGGCCTCATACTCGCCGGCTCTCTTCTCGAGGACGACGCGCAGGACTCCACCACCGGGACGGAGCGGCAGCGGTCTTCCGCGGAAGGAGCCGCCGACGAGAGCGGCCCCGAGAGCGTACCTCCGACGCTCGATGAGGTGCGCGCAGAGGCCGAGCGCATGGTGGAGCACTTCTACCCGGACTGCGAGCTCCAATCCCTCTCGGAGATCAGCGGAAGGGAAGGGACCGCCACCTACGACATCGTGGTGTCGTACCTGACCACGCCCGGCTTCCGATTCGTGATACGCGCCGACCGCTCGGACGGGGACTGGGCGCTCTACGAGCCCGACTCCCCGTCAGGCGAGTACGTGGATGAGGAGTCCGGCGCGCTGTGGTACCACGACAAGCTCGGCGCGGGGATCTACGCGCTCCTCGGCTCGGACGGGCTCTTCACCGACTACACCGCGCCCGCGATGACGCAGGCGTACGCGGAGCTGCATCCCGGACGACTCGTGATGCACTTCGCCGCCACGAGCAGGGTGGAGGTCGAGTACGCGAGCATCGCCGAAGACGAGCTCGCGGGCTGGGACGGCGTCGCGTGGACACACGAGTCCACCTGGACGAACGACCTGGCGTCGAACACGTGGATCCAGGTGGGCGAGAGCACGGACGGCTAGACTCCGGGGGCGGCCCTGGGCCGCCACGGGACGGCCTAGTCGGTGACCTTGAAGACCTTGTCGTGCTCGCGCGCGTGGTCGACGACCTTCACGCCGACGTCGTCGCCGGGGCCGGCCTCTTCCACCGTGTCGTGCTCGACCTGCATCGAGTCGACGGTCTGTTCGAAGTCGCTCGTGTGCCCGACCACGTGGATGCGGTCACCGACCTTGAGCGTCCCTCGCTCGACGTGGATGCCGGCCACCTGGATGTTGCCGTAGTAGTGGCTGATGACACCGATCTCCTCTTCGGGCATCTCGCCCTCCCTTCTCGAGGCACCCTCCCGACCACAGTATCCGCTCCCGCCCCCGAGTCCGGCAACCGTCCTCGCGTGCGGATCCCAGCCGTCCGGCCATCGAGCGCAGTGCTACCATCGCAGCGGCACCCGCCCCGACGAAGGAGTGACGACGTGAGCCAGACGGGTACGGACGGGATCGCGGTCGAGGCAGCAGGCCTCTCCAAGACATACGGTGAGGGAGATGCCGCCGTCGACGCCCTCAAGGGCGTCTCCTTCGAGATCGAGCGCGGCCGCTTCGTGGTGCTGCTCGGACCGAGCGGCTCGGGCAAGACGACACTCCTCAACCAGGTCGGGGCTCTCGAGGAGCCGACGTCGGGCGACCTGGAAGCGTTCGGGACCGACCTCGGCGCGCTCGACGAGAAGGGGCGTACCGACTACCGGCTGCGCACGGTGGGCTTCGTCTTCCAGTTCTTCAACCTCGTGCCCACGCTCACCGCGCGCGAGTACGTAGCACTGCTGGCGGAGCTGACCGGTGGCGATGCGGAGAAGCGGACGGACCGGGTGCTGGACCAGGTCGGGCTGACGGACAGGATGGACCACTTCCCAGGCGAGTTGTCCGGCGGCGAGCAGCAGCGCGTCTCGATCGCCCGCGGCCTCGTGAAGGGCCCGCCGCTGCTGCTCTGTGACGAGCCCACGGGCTCGCTCGACGTCGAGACCGGCAAGCTCGTGCTGAAGCTGCTGAAGCGCCTGACGACCGATGACGGCATGACCGTGTTCGTCGTCACGCACAACTCGACCATCGCGAAGATGGCCGATCGCGTCTTGCGGCTGCGCGACGGCGAGATCTCCGCTGACGAAGCGAACCCGTCCCCCGCCGACCCCGACGAGCTCGACTGGTGAGCTACCTCGGCACCAAGCGGCGCCGGGACCTCTGGCGCGGCAAGTGGCAGTTCGGCGCCGTACTGGTGACGATCTTCCTGGGCGTGCTCCTCTACGCGTCGTCGTGGGACTCGTACAACAACCTCGACGACTCGTACAACGGCACGTACGAGCGGCTCGCGTTCGCCGACACGACCGTGAGCGGCGCGGAGGCGGGCTTCGAGGACGACGCGGCGGACGTGGGCGGTGTGGCGGACGTCGCGACCCGACTCCAGGCCGACGTCCCGTTCGACGTCGACGACCACGTGCTGATCGGCCGGCTCGTCGGGATGCCCGCGGACGAGCAGCCGACCGTCAACCGGATCGACATCACCGAAGGCTCCTACCTCGATCCGGACGACCTCGACGCCGTCGTCATCGAGACGCACATGGCGAGCACGTTCGAGCTCGAGCCCGGCGACACGCTCGAGGTCTTCGACGGGGTCGAGTGGCGCGAGGTGGAGGTCGCCGGGATCGCGATCTCGCCCGAGTACCTCTTCCCGGCGAAGAGCCAGAACGAGTTCTTCAACGCGCCCGATCAGTTCGGCGTCGTGTTCGCCCACGAGGAGCTCCTGGAGGACCTGCCGCCGCCGGCCGTCGTCGAGCAGACACTCGTCGTGTACGAGGAGGACGCCGACGTCGAGGCGACGGACGACGCGGTGCGGGAAGCCGCCGAGACGGCCGGAGCCGACGACGTCATGACGCAGGCCGACCAGCCCTCGAACCGCGGCCTCTACCTCGACGTCCAGGGCTTCGCGCAGATGGCGGTGCTCTTCCCGATCATCTTCCTCGGGGCCGCGGCCCTGGCCACGTACCTGATCATGACGCGCATCGTCTACATGCAGCGCTCGCAGATCGGGACGCTCATGGCGAACGGGCTCTCGCGGGGCGCCGTCTGGCGTCATTACGTCGGCTACGGAGTGCTCCTCGGTCTGATCGGGGCGGGGCTCGGCGTCGCACTCGGCATCCCGCTCGGCTACGCGATGACCGGCATGTACACGGAAGCGCTCGGCATCCCCGACACGGTGACGTCGTTCTACCCCTCCACGATCGTCGTCGGGCTTCTCTTCGGGCTCGCGGCCGGCTTCATCGCCGCGGCACTCCCCGCCGGCGTGGCGTTCCGGATCAGCCCCGCCGAAGCCATGCGAGGCGAGGTGCCGACCGGCCGCGGCCAGGTGAGCTGGATCGAGCGCACGCTGCCGTTCCTCAAGCGACTGCCGACCAGATGGCGGATGGCGCTCAGGGACATCGGGAGGAGCAAGCGGAGAAGCCTCTCGACCATGCTCGCCGTCGTACTCGCCCTCATGCTCCTGCTCGTCTCGTGGGGCATGGTGGACACGTTCGCGATCCTGCTCGAGAGGCAGTTCGAGGAGATCGCGCTCCAGGACGCCGATATCGTGGCGACACAGACAGTGGACGACGAGCTCGTGGGCACCGTCGCGGACGTGGACGGCGTCGAGACGGCCGAGTCGGTGCTCGTGCTCGAGGCGAGCGCGAAGAAGGACGACACGTACGGGACGGTCCTCTTCGGCTTCGACGAGGACACCCAGATGCACGGCTTCCGCATCGTGGACGGTGAGGAGGAGTACGGCGAGCTGCCCGAGGACGGCATCCTGGCCGGCCAGCACCTCGGCGAGGAGATCGGGGTGGAGGTCGGCGACGAGGTCACGATCTCGATCCCCTCACTGGATACTCGCTTCGAGACGACGCTCGAGGGCTTCGTGCAGGAGGCCGCTGGCACGATCCTCTACATGGAGAAGGGCGCACTCACGGACGCGCTCGCCGACGCCTCTACGCCCGTCGACGAGGAGATGCTCGCCGCCCCGAGCATCACGACGATGATGGCGATCTTCGAGGGCGGAGCGGACAGGGACGCGGTGGTCGAGGACGTGCGCGACCTCGACGAGGTGGGGCTCGTGACCGACTCGAGAGGCCTCTACCTGACCGTGCAGGACTACGTGGCCTTCTTCTACGCGTTCGTCGGGATGATGCTCCTGTTCGGCGGCGTCATGGCGTTCGCACTCATCTTCAACCCGATGTCGGTGACGCTCGCCGAACGCTCGGGAGAGTTCGCGACCATGCGGGCGAACGGTGTCTCGCGCGGGACGATCACGTCCATCTTCCTCGGCGAGAACCTGATACTCACCACGCTCGCCATCCCGATCGGGCTTCTGCTCGGCTACTGGCTCGCCGCCTACGCGATGTCCACGTACTCGAGCGACTTGCTCTCCTTCGACCTCGAGGTCCGCACGAGCACGTACGTGTTCGCAGCGCTCTCGATGTACCTCATCACGGTCGTCTCGGCGCTGCCCGGGATACGCGCGGTCGGCCGGATGGACATCGGCCAGGTCGTGCGGGAGCGAAGTCAGTAAGCGCGCGCCGCATCCCGTCTCGCACGCCGCCAAGCGACTCCCCGACCTCAGATGCGCTCGAAGAGGTACTCGAGATAGCGCGACTTCATCTGTCGGCTCGCCGTGACCTGTCTCGCGGGTGGAAGGCGCAGGATGACGCCGAGCACGCCCGCCAGCGCGCGATGGTTCCACAGGACGCGGTTGTCGAAGATCAGGTCCTGCAGGTTGCCGCGCTCGATCGCCATGACGACGGTGCGATGGAGCGAGTTGAGCGGCGTGAGGATGCGCTCCGGCCGCGAGCGCAGCGTCAGGCCCTTGCGAGCGCATGTCCGAACGCAGACGCCGCACCCGAGACAGAGCTCCTCGTCGACCTTGGCCTTGCGCGACGTGGGGCTGCGACCGTCGTTGGCCGAGACGAGCGACATCGCCTCGACGGGACAGACGTGAGCACATGCCCCGCAGCCATTGCACTCGGCCTCTTCCACCACCGGCAGGAAGTTGGAGGTGTGGACCGGGTTGAGCATGCCGAACTTGCGCGCGGCGATCATCGCCTCGCAGCAACACCCACAGCAGTTGCAGATGAAGTTGACACGCTCGCGCACGTTCTCGCCGAACTGCACGAGATCGAGCTCGTGGGCCTGCTCGAGAAGGTCGAGGCCCTCGCCGACGCTCACGCTCCGGGCGAAGCCATGCCGGGTGAGCGACGCTGCGGTGGTGTCGAAGGTCATGCATATGTCCATGGGAGCGTCGCAGTGGCGGTCGACGTGCATCATCTTGTGACGGCAGTAGCACACGCCGATCCCGCGGTGCGAGGCCGTGCGGACGACCTCGCTGGCCCGCTCGTAGTCGAGCACGTGCAGCGCGTTGTCGTTGGTGAGCACCGGCTCTGAGACGAAGACGCGGCCGAGCTGTGTGTCCCCTGTGGCGAAGAGGTCTCGGATGAAGTCCTCCTCGACGTTCATGTACTGGTAGAAGAGCTCGCCGAGCATCTTCTGGTCGACGTCGCCGCGGGTGCGCATCATCGAGAACTCGAAGAACC
>JAUVQN010000039.1 GCA_030598125.1 Coriobacteriia bacterium
CGCCTGCGACGTGGACCTGATCGTCTCCCGGTAGGGGATCCTGAGCGGGATCGTCTCCGCGTCCACGTTGTACTTGCTCTTGAGGCGCGTGAGCGCGACGTCGATCTGGACCTCGCCCAGCCCGGACAGGACCGTCTGGTGCGTCTCGGAGTCGCGCCGGATGTGCAGTGTGGGCTCCACTTCGACGATCCTGTTGATTCCCTGGCCCAGCTTGTCCTCGTCGGTCCGGGTCTTCGCCTGGATGGCCACCGCGTACAGCGGGTTGGGGAAGGGAAGGTCGGTGAAGGCCACATCCCCGTCGGCGCTCAGCGTGTCGTTCGTACCCGTGCCTGCGAGCTTGGAGAGGATCGCGATGGAGCCGGCCGCCGCGCCGGAGACCTCGAACGTCTCCTTGCCGCGCATCCCGTAGACGTGCGCGATGCGCTCCTTGTCGCCGCTCCGTACGTTCACGAGCTGGCGCTCGGGCTCGAGCTCGCCCGCGACCACCTTGCAGAAGTTGATCCGGCCCACATACGGGTCGGACATCGTCTTGAAGACGAACAAGCTCGTCGGGCCGCTCGGGTCGACCGGCTGCTCTCCGCCGTCCTGGGTGGCGAAGGGCGGGTGCTCGGTCGGCGGCGGGAAGAAGGACACGATCTCGTCGAGCAGGTCCCCGACACCCGCGAACGTCATCGCGGAGCCACAGAACACCGGGTAGAAGGCGCCCTCCTCGATGGCGAGCTCCAGGAGTCGCTCGACGTCCTCCTGAGTGAGCTCCTCACCCTCCAAGTACTTCTCCATGAGCTCGTCGTCGGCTTCGGCTACGAGCTCGACGAGCTTCTCTCGGGCGTCGTCCGCCGCGGAGGCGAGCTTGTCAGGGATGGCGGTCTTCTCGAGCTTGCCGTCCTCGCGGACGTAGGCCTGCATGCGGATGACGTCGACGACGCCCTTGAACTCGTGCTCCGCGCCGATCGGGATCTGCACGGCCCCCACGCGATTCCCGAAGGCTCGCTCGAGGCCGGCCATCGCGGCGTCGAAGTCGGCGTGTTCCTTGTCCATACGGTTGACAAAGAAGGCTCGCGCGATACCCATGTCAGCGGCGACGTCCCACAGTCGCTCCGTCTGCACCTCGGGTCCCGCGACCGCGTCGATGACGAAGAGGGCCGTCTCGACGGCGGAGAGCCCGGCGACGGCTTCGCCCATGAAGTCCGCGTAGCCCGGCGTGTCGACGAACGTCACCTGCGTTCCCTGGTGGGTGACGGGAGCGAGCGACAAGCCGACGGACACCCTCCGCTTGATCTCTTCCTCGTCGTAGTCGAGGTTCGAATGCTCCTCGTCGACCGAGCCGAGACGCGAGGTCTCGCCCGTGACGAAGAGGACCGCCTCGGCGAGTGACGTCTTGCCCGCGCCGCTGTGTCCGACGAGCGCGACGTTACGGATGATGTCGGTGGTCGGTGTCCCCAAGTTCGATCGCCTCCTGTACCCGCATGCTGGCGGCCGTCCGGCCTCATGGCGTGGCACCTATCATATGCGTTGGCCCTGGCCGCTTCCAGCGGCGTTTCCCGCGCCGTCACACCCACTGCTAGAATGGTCGCTGGCCGTCGCCAGCTGGGAGGGCGGCTCGCGCGGACGTCGTGTCCACGAAGGGAGTCTCATCGCGTATGAGTCGTAGGACCACACGCGCACCCATAGTGATCCTCGTGCTGGCGGCGCTCATCGCCGCCGTCTTCGCGCTGCAGGGTTGCACGCAGGACGATCCGGCCGACACTTCTTCGGAGAACGGTGCCGAGGACGGCGCCGCCGAGAGCGGCGGGGAGAGCGCCGAAGCTGCCTCTGAGGAGACGACCGCATCCGGTTCCGACGATTCGATGGGGGACGAGCCCGTGGGATTCCATGTATCTGACGTAGAGGTCGTGGGCGACGAGATCGCCGTCATAACCACGCCCAAGGGCGTCATCAAGTTCGAGCTCCTTTCCGAGGACGCCCCGAACCATGTGGCGAGCTTCGTAGAGCTGACGGAGCAGGGCTTCTACGACGGGAGCAAGTTCCACAGGGTCGAGCCCGGCTTCGTGATCCAGGGAGGCGACCCGCTCTCCAAGACGGACGACCCGATGGTCGGCACCGGCAGTCCGGGCTACAACCTCGAGGCGGAGTTCAACGACCGGCCGCATCTGGACGGCACCGTGTCGATGGCGCGGGCTCAGGATCCCGACTCGGCGGGCTCGCAGTTCTTCATCTGCATGGGGGCGCAGCCCTTCCTGGACGGCCAGTACACCGTCTTCGGGCAGGTGACCGAGGGGCTCGACGTCGTCTACGAGATCGCGGTGGGCGACGAGATGGAGAGCGTCAAGATCGAGCACGCCGGCCAGTGACTGCTGCTGGACCGGCAGCTCGGTAGGGGGGCGAGGGGCGGAAGTGGACCAGGCGCGGTTCCAAGAGGCTGAGCAGGCCTACGCGCAGGGCGACTACCGGAGCGCGGCCAAGGAGTTCCTGGAGGCTGCCGGCGACGGCCCCGGCTCCGGCCCGGCGCTGCACATGGCGGGCAACTCGCTCATGCGTCTCGGGCGCTACGACGACGCGATCACCACCTACGGTGCGGCACTCGACGACCACACGTACGACCGCCTCGGTACGGTGGCGGCGAACCTCGGCGCGGCGTATCGGAAGATGGATCGCGTCGACGCGGCGCTCGCCGCGTACGGCGCGGCGTTGGACGAGCCCGACTACGCTCCCCGCTACAAGGCGATCCAGGGACGTGCGGGGGCGCTCTACGACCTCGGCAGGCTGGAGGAGGCCGCCGCTGCGTACCGGTCGGCCGCGCTGGAGGGCGACAACCCAGACCCGGGCAAGGCTCTCAACAACCTCGGACTGACGTACATGGCGCTCGGGCGGGCAGCGGACGCGGTCGAGGCGTACAAGGCCGCGCTCGAGATGGACAGCTACACGAACAAGGGGCGCGCGGCAGCGAACTTGGGGCTCGCGCTCTCGCGGCTCGGGCGGCACGAGGAGGCCGTCGCCGCATTCGAGGAAGCCCGGGCACACGACTTCGAGCTCTCCGAAGGCTTCCAGCAGGCGTATCGCGTGAGCACGGACGTGGTGGTCGCGGCGGCGATGGCCGCGCAGCCGGCCGAAGCGGCGCCGGAGCTCGCCGACGAGGTGGAGACGGACGACGCCGTCGAAGACGAGGAGGAGATCGTCGACTCGGACTTCTTCACGAGGACCGAGGACGACATGCGCCGGCTCGACAAGGAGGCCAAACGCGACGCCCGGGCGCAGCGGCAGGGGACGCGCGGGATCGTGGGCCGTGTCGCGATCGTGGCCGGGCTCGTGCTCGTGATCGCGCTGGCGGCGTGGGGAGCCTGGTACACCGGCCTCGGCTACCCGACGCAGGGGAGTACCGTCGACGGACTGATGGAGTCGTACTCCGCGGGAGAGCCGGTCGACCGGTACTGGGGCGGCGCCGTGCCGGCGGCCGATATCGAGAAGGAGATGGCCAAGCTCCCGCCGAATCATACGGAATACGCCATCGACGCGGTGACGCGCGGTGCGGGGGAGTCGACAGTGAAGATCACGGTCACGCTCGAGGAGGGCGCTCCGCTGCACTACGACATACTCATGGCCCGCGAGGGCGTGGGTTGGAAGGTCACCGGGGTCGAGAACGATTGGCGAAGCACGGGCGGCGGCACCTGAGGGTCCCTCCGCTCGCAGGTACGAGGAGGGACAGCACGAGATGGAGCGCACGTTCGTGATGATCAAGCCCGACGCGGTGGCGAGGGGGCTGGCCGGCCGCATCATCTCCCGTTTCGAGGATGCGGGACTCACCATCGAGAGGATGGACATGGTCTCGCTCACCCGCGAGCAGGCGGGCCGCAACTACGCCGAGCACGAGGGCAAGCCCTTCTACGATGGACTCATCGACTACGTGACGTCCGGGCCCGTGGTGAAGATGGTGATCTCCGGCGAAGGCGCCGTCACCATCTGCCGCAAGCTCATCGGAGCGACGGACCCGGCCGAGGCCGCGCCGGGCACGATCCGCGGGGACTTGGGCCTGGTGCTCGACGCGAATCTGGCCCACGGATCGGACTCGGCTGAGAGCGCCGAGCGCGAGACAGGGATCTTCTTCGGCTAGACGCCGCAGGGCGGACGGGGGAGCGCGACGATGGGACCCTCCTTCAAAGGGGGTGTGGCGACGCCGCACCACAAGAAGGCCACGGAGCACCTCGCGATCGAGCGTGCCCCCGTGCCGGAGCGGCTCGTCATCCCGATGAGCCAGCACCTCGGCGCGCCGTGCGAGCCCCTCGTCGCGAAGGGCGACCGGGTCGAGCGCGGCCAGCTTGTCGGCGACGTCGAAGCGTTCATCAGCGCCCCGGTACACTCGGCGGTCGCCGGCACGGTCGTGGAGATCACCGACACCCTGACGCCTGCGGGCTCGAGATCGCGGGCCGTGGTGATCGAGCCCAACGAGAGCCAGGAGCTCGAGCGCTTCGTGGCGGTGCCCGAGGAAGAGGACCGCGTCGCCAGGGTGCGTGCGGCCGGCGTGGTCGGCATGGGCGGGGCGATGTTCCCCTCCTCCGTGAAGCTCAAGCCGCCTCGCGAGTTCACGCTCGAGACCGTAATCGTGAACGGATGCGAGTGTGAGCCGTTCCTCACATGCGATCACCGGACGATGGTCGAGCTGCCCGAGCGCGTGACGGCGGGCGCCCGCCTCGTCGCCGACATCACGGGCGCGTCGCGCGTCGTCATCGGCGTGGAGGACAACAAGCCGGACGCCGTCGAGGCGCTCCGCACGCAGGCTGGCAGCGACATCGAGGTGATGGCGCTCAAGACGAAGTACCCGCAGGGCGCCGAGAAGCAGCTCATCATGGCCGTCGCCGGCAAGGAAGTGCCAAAGGGACAGCTCCCTGCGGCGACCGGGGCGCTCGTCCACAACGTGGGCACCGTGGCCGCCATCGCCGACGCGGTCGAGCGGGGCCGGCCGCTCATCGAGCGGGTGGTGACCGTCACGGGTGCGGTGCGGCGGCCGGGCAACTACCTGGCGGTCGTCGGAACGAGCATCGCCGACCTCGTCGAGCATGCGGGTGGGCTTCACGACGACGTCGAGGTCGTGTTCGCTGGCGGCCCGATGACGGGCTTCGCGCTCGCCTCCCTCGACGTACCCGTCGTCAAGGGGACGTCGGGTGTCGTGGCGCTGCGTGCGGGCGAGACGAGGCCGGAGGTCGGCGAGGACCAGCCATGCATCCGCTGCGGACGCTGTCCCGAGGCGTGCCCGATATTCCTGCAGCCGTTCGCCATCGCCTCACACGCCGACGCCGACGACTGGGACGGCGCCCACCACTACCATGCGCTCGACTGCATCGAGTGCGGTGCCTGCTCGTTCGTCTGCCCCACGCGGCGGCCCCTTCTGCAGCTCATCAGGGTGGCCAAGCACGCGCTGCTGGACCGGGGTGAGCGCCCGTGAGCGATGAGGTGGAAGAGACCCGCACGCTCAGAGTCGACTCATCGCCCCACATCGCCACGCCACTGTCGTGCCCGCGCATCATGGGGTGGGTCGTCGCCGCGCTTCTGCCCGCGGCGCTGTGGGCACTCTGGAACATGGGCACGCCCGCGATCATCACCGTGGCCTTCGCGCTGCTGGGCGCCGTAGGGACCGAGTGGGTCTGGAACGCCGCCGCGAAGAGGCCGCAGACCATCGGGGACGGCACGGCGATCGTTACGGGGCTTCTCTTGGCCATGACGCTGCCGCCGCGCACGCCGTGGTGGATCGCGCTTGCGGGAGGCATCTTCGCTATCGCGGTGGCCAAGATGCTCTTCGGCGGTGTCGGCCACAACCTCTTCAATCCGGCGCTCGCCGGTCGCGCCTTCATCGCGGTGTCGTGGTCGGGCGTCTATGCGCTGACCACGAACCGCGGCTGGTTCGCCACGCTCGAGATGGCCGAGGTCGAGGGCTACGACGCCGTGAGCGGCGCCACACGCCTCGCGCTCGCGGCCGCCGACCGTGCCGCCGAAGGAGCGTACGGCTTCGACCAGGCCGCCCAGTACATGGACTACCTGTTCCTGAATCTCGAGGGCTCGCTGGGCGAGGTGTCCGGCGCCCTGCTCATCCTGGGCGGACTTGTGCTCATCGCCCGGGGGATCGTGGACTGGCGGATCCCGCTCGGATACCTCGGGACCATGGCGGTCGTGATGCTCGTCGCGGGCGAGGACCCGGTCTTCCACGTACTCGCGGGCGGAGTGCTGCTCGGCGCCTTCTTCATGGCGACCGACTACGTGACCTCCCCGATGACGAAGTGGGGCCGGGTGGTCTTCGCGATAGGGTGTGGGCTCTTCAACGCCGTTGGGCGCCTCTACGGACCGGCTCCCGAGTACACGACGTTCGCCATCCACTTCATGAACGGGCTCGCGCCGCTCATCGACAAGGCATTCGTGCCTCGGACCTTCGGATGGGTGAAGGGCGATGGGTAGCTCGCCGGTGCGCCTCGTGCTCGCGGTCGTGGTGGCCTGCGTCGCGTCGGCCGCGGGCCTGAGCCTCACGTACGCCGCGACGGCGGAGCGGATCGCGGAGCAGGAGCGTATCGCCCGCGACCGGTCGCTCGAGGCCGCGCTTCCAGGGTCGGCGTCCTTCGAGGAGATCGACGACGAGGACGTGGTCGACGAAGGCGCCGAGCTGACCGAAGACGTGCTCGTTGCCGCGTACTGCGCGTACGACGAGGGCGGCGAACACATCGGATGGGGCGTGCATGTCGCGCCGAGGGGCTACGGCGGCGCGATCCAGATGGTGGTCGGTCTGGAAGGAGACGGTGAAGTCGCGGGCGTCAGCATCATCTCGATGCAGGAAACGCCCGGGCTCGGCACCAGGATCGGCGAGGAGTCGTTCCTCGCGCAGTTCACGTCGTGGACGTCGGCGACGATCGAAGAGGATGCGAAGGGACTCGACGCCGTGAGCGGTGCGACCAAGTCCTACAACGGAGTGCGGAAGGGCCTGCTCGCGGCCGGTCACGTGTACGAGCTGCTCGAGAGTGAAGGCGGGTGTGCGGACGATGAATGAGTGGATCGCCACGCTCCGGAACGGGTTGATGCTCGAGAACCCGCTCATGCGGCTGATGATCGGCCTCTGCGCCACGCTCGCGGTCTCCACGCAGGTCGAGAGCTCGTTCTATATGGGGCTCGCGGTCATCTTCGTGTTGCTTGCGGGCAACCTGATCATCTCGTCTTTCCGAGGCGTCATACCCGACCAGGTCCGCATACCGGTCTTCATCGTCGTAATCGCGTCGTTCGTGACCGTGGTGGACCTGACGATGAAGGCGTACCTTCCCGCCGTGTACGCGGTGCTCGGCATCTGGATCCCGCTGATAGTGGTGAACTGCCTGATCCTCGGACGGGCGGAGGCCTTCGCCTACAGGAACCCCGTAGGGCTGTCCATCGCCGATGGGCTCGGCATGGGACTGGGATTCCTCATCGTCATCGTGGGCCTCGCGTTCTTCCGCGAGCTCTTCGGCACGGGCAGTCTCGCGTGGACGGGGGAGCCGGTGGTCTCGCTCCCGGAGGGCTATCCAGCCCCCGCCATCCTGGTGCTCTTCCCCGGTGGCTTCCTCACGTTCGGCTTCCTGATGGCGGCGTTCAACGCGCTCGACATATGGCGTGAGAAGCGGAAGGAGGCCGGCGAATGAACACTGGAGTCTATCTCGCGCTGCTGTTCGTCGGGGCGGCGCTCGTCAACAACATCCTGCTCACCCGGTTCATCGGGCTCTGTCCCTTCTTCGGCGTCTCGAACGACTTTCAGACGTCCGTGGGCATGAGCCTGGCGGTGGCCTTTGTGATGACGATGGCCACAGCCGCCACGTGGTTCTTCTGGAACTTCGTGCTAGTCCCGCTCGGGGTCGGCGAGTTCCTCTACATACCTGCGTTCATCCTGGTTATCGCGTCGCTCGTGCAGTTCATGGAGATGTTCCTGAGGAGGTACGTGCCCGGGCTCTATCGCTCCATGGGCATCTACCTGCCGCTCATCACCACGAACTGCGCCGTCTTCGCCACGGCGACCGAGGCGGTGAAGCCAGGGTTCTTCAAGATGAACCTCCCGTATGCGTTCGGCTTCGGCGAAGCGATCGTCTACGCGCTCGGCGTCTCCGCCGGTTTCGCACTCGCCCTCCTCACGTTCTCAGCGCTCCGGGAGCGGCTCGAGCTCGCTCCGGTCCCGCGCGTGTTCAAGGGCAACGCGATCGCGTTCATCACCGCAGGACTGCTCTCGCTCGGCTACGTCGGCATGGCCGGCTGGTTCGGGCTGTAGGGAGGACGCGTGGACCTGGCACTGCTCGGCAAGTCGATCCTCGCGCTGGGGGCCATGGGCGCGCTCGCCGGCGGACTGCTGGCGGTCGCGGCCAGGCAGTTCCACGTCGAGGTCGACGCCAGGGTGGAGGCGGTCGCGGAGGCGCTCCCCGGCGCCAACTGCGGTGCGTGCGGACGTCCGTCCTGCTTCGTCCTCGCGGAGGCGATGGTCGAGGGGACGGCCGAGCCTGACGCCTGCGTCGCGGGCGGGAAGGCCTGCGCGGAGGCGGTGGCGCACATCCTGGGCAAGGACGTGGGCGACGTGCAGGAGACCGTCGTCGCCCTGCAGTGTGGCGGCGGGGTGCGCGCGACGGCCCGCTACGACTACGAGGGCCTCAAGTCCTGCACGTCGGTCTCGCGCCTGTCCGGAGGGCCGATACTGTGTCCCGCGGGCTGCTTCGGCCTTGGGGACTGCGTCGACGCGTGCCCGTTCGACGCACTCGAGATGGGGGAGACCGGCCTCCCGGTCGTCGATCTGGAGAAGTGCACCGGCTGCGAGGCCTGTGTCTGCGCGTGCCCTTGTGGTGAGGGGCTCCTCGCCATGGTCCGGGACGACGCCCCGGTGGTCGTCAGGTGCGCCTCCCACGACAAGGCGAAGGCCAAGCGGTCGTACTGCGAGGTCTCGTGCATCGCATGTCGGAAGTGCGAGAAGGAGTGCCCCGAAGAGGCCATCAAGGTCGAGGATTTCGTCGCCGTCGTCGACTACGAGCGTTGCACCGGGTGCGGCACGTGCGTCGTGGTCTGTCCGCAGGACTGCATCGAGTTCTCCGGAAGGAACCCCTCGTGAACTCGGTCGGCCGACCGAGGCCGACCCGGGCGGCCGGCGTGCTGTGGGGTCTCGTGTTGTTGCTCGCCGCCACCACCGTGCCCGCAGGCGCGCTTCTCGCCGCTCCCGCCGGTGACGATGTGGTCGTCGAGGGGCCTGGGGGTCGGACGGTGCTGCCGCTCGATGAGGATGCACGTGTCCTCATAGACGGTGCCTGCGGACAGGTGGCCGTCTCCGTGGAAGGAGGCCGCGCGAAGGTCGTCTCGAGCGGCTGTGCGGGACAACGGTGCGTGGCTCGAGGCGCGATCGGCCGCGGTGACGGATCGGTCGTGTGCGTCCCCAACGCCGTGATCGTCACGGTGGGGGGTGAGCCCGGCCATGGACTGGACGCGCTCGTCCGCTAGGCGCGAGACAGGCTCCGCGCTCATGGCGCGCGTCGCGGCGCTCGTAGCGATGGGGGCGGTGCTCGGTCTCGTCGAGACGGCGTTCGTCGGCTCGGTGCCTCTGCCCGGGGTCCGCCTGGGACTCGCGAATCTCGCCGTCGTCATCGCGCTCGTCGTGCTCGGCGCGAGGGCGGCTCTCGCGGTCAGCGTCGCCCGAGTCGTAGTCGTGGGAGTCGCCGCCGGGACCCTCGGTGGACCCGCGTTCGCGCTCTCCTTCGTGGGCGCGGTCGCGGCGTGGGCGACCATGGTCGTGCTGCATC
>JAUVQN010000047.1 GCA_030598125.1 Coriobacteriia bacterium
CCGCTCATGCTGCTCTTCGCGGACTGTGTTCCCGTCGTGCTGGTCGCGACCGGCCCGCGTCCCGCGGTGGCTGTCGTGCACGCGGGGTGGCGTGGCGCGGCATCCAGAGTCGTCGCCGAGGGGGTCGAGAGGCTCGCGGAGGAGGCCGGATCCGCCGCCTCGGAGATGCTCGCGTACGTCGGTCCGCACGTCGGTCCGTGTCACTACGAGGTGGGTGACGAGGTTCTCTCGCGGTTTGCGGGGGTTGCTGCTACCATTTCCCCGGCCCCGGGTCGCCTCGACCTCGAGGCCGCGGTTGTGTCGGACCTAGACCTGATCGGCGTGCCCATGGACCAGCGTGTCTCGCTCGGGATGTGCACTGTGGAAGAGACCGAGCGGTTCTTCTCCTACCGCGTCGAGGGACTCACCGGTCGGCACGGCGCGCTCGCCGGGCTGGTCAGGCGGCAGCCGTGCATCGTCTGATGCGGATCCCAGCGACTCTCTGCGCCGTCGCCGTGACTGCGGTCGCCCTCTCCGGTTGCGGGTCCGATTCGCGCGAGGAGAGGCAGGTCACGGTCACGGGCTCGACGACCATCCTGCCCATCGCGGAGATCGCGGGCGAGGAGTTCGAGGAGGCGAATCCGGACTACGAGGTGTTCGTGTCCGGACTCGGCTCCTCCGCGGGGATCGAGAGTGTGTCCTCAGGGTCCTCGGACATCGGAAGTTCGAGTCGCGAGCTCAAGGACGAAGAGCTGGACCTGGGTCTCGTCGATACACCGATCGCATACGATGCGATCGCCGTGATCGTGCACAGAGACAACCCGGTGGACGGGCTCACCAGCGATGAGATCCGCTCCGTGTTCTCGGGCGAGGTGACCAACTGGAGCGAGCTGGGCGGTCCCGACCTCGAGATCGGTGTCGTCAACCGAGACGAAGCGTCCGGCACGCGAGAGGCGTTCTCGAGAATAGTCCTGGACGGCGATCGTTTCGATCCGGCGGCGGCCATCCTCCCCGGTACCGGGCAGGTCCGCTCCGTCGTCGCGAACTCGGTCGGAGCCATCGGCTACATCTCGCTCGGCTTCGTGACACCGGAGGTCAAGGCCGTCGAAGTCGACGGCGTCGCGGCCACGCGCGCCAACGTCATCGGCGACACCTATCCCGTACGACGCGTGCTGCACTTCTTCACGGTGGGCCCGCCGGTCGGCGCCGCGGCCGAGTACGTCGACTACGTGCTCTCCTCCGACGTCCAGGAGGGCGTCGTGTCGGACGCTGGATTCATCCCCTACGTCGTCGAGCGTGACTGACGTGGCCGGCAGTGAGCGCGACATGCGAGACGCCGGGCCGGGCGCGCCGGGCCCGCGAGAACCCGGGAGCGGCAGCGGTGTATTGCGACAGACCGCGCGCTCGCAGTACCTGAAGGAAAGCTCGCTCAGGGCGCTCTTCCTCGCGTGCGCCTCGGTCGCGGTGATGGGCGTCGCACTGATCTTCCTCTTCGTCGGTCTGAGGGGCTGGGCGATCTTCGCGAAGGTCGGTGTCGTGGACTTCCTCTTCGGGAGCACGTGGCTGCCGACGGAGGGGGAGTTCGGCATATGGCCGTTGATCTTCGGTTCGTTCGCAGTGACGATCGGCGCGCTGCTCTTGGGCGCTCCGCTCGCCATAGGCACCGCAATCTTCCTGTCGGAGGTCGCGAGTCCCAGGGTGCGGAGCATCCTCCGTCCGGCGGTCGAGCTGCTCGCAGGGATACCGTCGGTCATCTACGGGTTCTTCGGCCTCATCGTGCTGAGGCCGATCATCGCCGACATGTCGGGTGGGCTGGGATTCGGGCTCGTCACCGGATGGCTCATCCTCGCGATCATGATCGTGCCCACGATATCCGCGATCTCCGAGGACGCGCTCAGGAGTCTCTCGCCGGGCATCCGCGAGGCCTCCTACGCCATGGGGGCCACCAAGTGGCAGACGATCTACAAGGTGCTCGTGCCCGCAGCGAAGGTCGGTATCATCGACGCGGTGATCCTAGGCATGGGCCGCGCGATCGGTGAGACGATGGCCGTGCTGATGGTGATCGGCAACGCGCCGGTCGTGCCGGCAGGGGTCAGCGAGCCGTTCTCCACGCTCACGACGACGATCGTGCTGGACATGGCCTACGCGTCCGGTGACCATCGCACGGCGCTCTTCGGCATGGCGATCATCCTCTTCCTCATCTCGATGGTGCTCGTCGCGCTCGTGCGGTCCTTGTCCCGGTTCGGGAAGCAGGTGGGCTGATGAACAAGCGGGTGACGAACTGGATCGCGCTGGGAGCGCTGTGGGCGGCGGCCCTCACAACAGTCGGCGTGCTGGGGACACTGCTCCTCTACGTGATCATCAACGGGATCGGTGCGCTGAGCCTCAGGTTCGTCTTCTCTGCGCCTGAGGGCGTGCGCATGGAGGGCGGGATATGGCCCACGATCGTCGCCACCGTCTACGTGACGGGGTTGGCGATGCTGATCGTGACACCGATCGCCGTGTTCGCAGCCGTGTACCTTGCCGAGTACGCCCGTCAGGGACGTCTCGTGGGGACGATCAGGTTCGCGGCGGACACGCTGGCCTCGGTGCCCTCGATCGTGATGGGACTCTTCGGTCTTGCCCTGTTCGTAGAGGCTCTGGGTCTCGGGTTCTCGATGATCTCCGGCGCCCTCGCGCTGTCCTTCCTGATGCTCCCCATCGTCATGCGCACGACCGAGGAGGCCATCCGGTCCGTGCCCAAGTACATCCGATGGGGCTCCTACGGTCTCGGGGCGACGAAGTGGCAGACGGTCCGCAAGGTAGTGCTGCCCGCCGCATCCCCGCGTATCATCACGGGCATCATCTTGGCGACCGGTCGCGCGGTCGGGGAGACGGCGGTCGTGATCTTCACGATGGGCACGATGATCAACACGCCGATGCTCCCGCTGGACCCGGGTCGTTCGATGACGGTCCACCTGTACATACTCGCCATGGAGGGCATCAACCTGCCGGCTGCGTACGGCACCGCCCTGCTGCTGGTCGCGATGATCCTGGGCTTCAACCTGCTCGCCCGGTTCATCGTCCGCCGGAACAGGAGGATGATGGGATGATCGAGAGCAGACTGCATGGCGGGGCCGCCCATGGCTCCGACGAAGTCGAGGCCGCCGACAAGCTCAGCGTGACCGACCTCGACTTCTACTACGGCGACTTCCAAGCTCTGGCCGGCGTCACGGTCGGCGTCAAGGAGCGGGCGACGACAGCGTTCATCGGCCCTTCCGGCTGTGGCAAGTCCACGTTCCTGAGGTGCTTCAACCGGATGAACGACCTCATACCGGGGACGAGGCTGACGGGTCGCATCACGCTGGACGGAGAGGACATCTACGCTCCCGGCGTGGACCCGGTCGACCTCCGCCGGCGCGTCGGCATGATCTTCCAGCAGCCGAACCCGTTCCCGATGTCGATCTACGACAACGTGGCGTACGGTCCGCGACTGCATGGCGTGAAGAAGAAGGCGAGACTCGACGACATCGTGCAGCAGTCGCTGGAGCGCGCGAACGTGTGGCGCGAGGTGAAGGACATCCTCGGACGCGGGGGACTGACACTCTCGGGCGGACAGCAGCAGCGCTTGTGCATCGCTCGCGTCCTGGCCGTACGCCCGGACGTGCTGCTCATGGACGAGCCGTGCTCCGCCATCGATCCGACGTCCGTGCAGAAGATCGAGGACCTCATGGCGGAGCTCGAGTCGGAGATCACGATCGTGATCGTGACGCACAACATGCAGCAGGCGGCGCGCGTGAGTCAGTTCACGGCATTCTTCCTGCAAGAGGAGACGAACGAACCGGCCGAGCTCGTCGAGTACGGTCGGACCGCGGAGCTCTTCACGAGTCCCGAGGACAAGAGGACGGAGGACTACATCACCGGCAGGTTCGGGTAGGACCTGCCGCGCAGACGCGTCGGGCGAGTCGAGGGTGTGAGCGAGATGCGCGAGATGTACCGCAAAGAGTTGAAGGACCTGAAGCTGGAGGTCGTGTCGATCGGCGGCGTCGTCACCGAGCAGGCGCGTTCCGCGGTGCGAGCGCTGGTGGAAGGCGACGTGGAGCTCGCGGACCGCGTGATCGAGCGGGACGATGAGCTCGACCGCCGGTGTCTCGGCATCGAGGAGCACTCGATCGAGGTGATGGCGACGCAGAACCCGGTCGCCAAGGACCTCAGGCTGTTGCACTCGCTCACGTACATCGCGCTCCACATGGAACGGATGGGAGACCTGGCCGTCAATATCTCAGGTGCCGCCAAACGGACCGCCTACAGGAAGGGGCCGCAGACGCTCTGCGACCTCATCTCGGCGCAGGGCAGCCTCGTCTACCGCGTGCTGGAGAGCTCTCTGGAGGCGCTCGACAAGTACGACCTCGAGCTCGCCAGGAAGCTGCCCGACATGGACGAGCCGATCGACCAGCTCTTCAAACAGTTCTTCCGCGAGCTGGCCCGCCTGCAGGACGAGGACGACATCGAATGGGCGAGCAACATGGTGCTCGCCGCCCGCTACCTCGAGCGGATCGCCGACCACGCCGTGGACATCGGCGAGCGGACAGAATATCTGGTGACAGGTGTCTTCGAGGGTTCCTTCGAGAGCGCACAGGACGGGGACTGACCGCCGGATGGGAGCTATCGCCGAACGGTACCGCGCTGTCAGGGAACGCGTGGCCGCGGCCGCCGACATCGCGGGCCGCGACCCGGCGGACGTCACCATCGTCGCCGTGTCCAAGACCGTGGGTCCGCAGAAGATCGAACGTGCCATGGCCGCCGGGATCCACGACTTCGGCGAGAACCGTGCGCAGGACTTCTGCGACAAACGGGCGCTCTTCCCGGACGAGCGCTGGCACTTCGTGGGTTCTCTTCAGTCGCGGAAGGCCCGGTTCGTCGTGGGCAAGGCCGACCTGATCCACTCCGTCGACCGGACGCGCCTGCTCGACGTCTTGGACAGGTCGGCGACCGAGCTCGGCACCGTGCAGCCCGTTCTGCTACAGGTCAACGTCTCGGGCGAGGAGCAGAAGCACGGCTTCCACCCCAGCGAGGTCGAGGCGGCGCTCCGCCAGTCCTCGGACTACCCCAGCATACGGATCAAGGGGCTCATGACGATGGCTCCGCTCGGGCCGCCGGAGGCGGCGAGACCGACGTTCCGTGGTCTCGCGGAGCTCTTTGCCAGGCTGGGCGGCATGCGGTTCAATGGGGTCGAGATGCGGGAGCTCTCCATGGGCATGTCGAACGACTACTGCGTCGCCGTGGAGGAAGGGGCCACGATCGTGCGGATCGGCCGGTCCATCTTCGGCAACGGACATGCGCAACGAGGCTGAAGGACGCGGGGCGGACCCATGGGCATCATCGACAACGTGAGGATGAGGCTCGGCCTCGGTGACTATGACGAGGACGAGTACTACGACGACGAGCCCGTCGAAGAAGCAGCCTTCGAGGACGAGGAGGACTTCACGCCGAGGCGTCGCCCGTCCTACCGAAGCCCGTACGAGGAGGGCAGGACCGGGGTGCGCAGGGTGGAACGCGGGCCCGACATCGAGCGCGCGAAGGGTGCGGCGCCCTCGGGCGGACCGCACGTCAGCATGCACATCGTCGAGCCGAGGAGCTTCTCGGAGGCGCAGGCGATCGCGGACCGGTTCAAAGCCGGCACGCCGATCATCATGAACCTCTCGTCGGGCGACGCCGAGCTCGGCAAACGTCTGCTGGACTTCGCCTCCGGTCTGACGTACGGACTGGGCGGCGGCCTGCAGAAGGTCTCGGAGAAGGTGTTCATGCTCACGCCGAGCAACGTCGACGTGTCCGCGGAAGACCGGCGGAGGCTGCGCGACGAAGGGCTGTTCACTCTCGATGTCTGAGGTCCTCGTCGGTTCGTGCCGGCCGGACTCGATGAGGAGGTTCCGATGACCCTTCCTGCTCCTGTCGTCGTCATCGGTGGCGGGCGCATGGGTGAGGCGATCGTGTCAGGTCTCCTGAGCGCGGGAGCCTGTGCGGTGGGCGATGTCGTCGTCACCGAGCCTCACGTGGAGCGGCGTCGCGAGCTCGGGGATGCGCACGGAGTGCGGACGGTGGCTGAGGCCACGGACGCTCTCGCTGGTGCGAGGATCGTGCTCCTCGCCGTGAAGTCCCAGGTGATCGACGAGGTGGTGCGCGGGATCTCAGGTACGCTCTCCGAGCAGGCTCCCGACGCGGTCGTCGTGTCCATCGCCGCCGGGGTGAGCTGTGCTCGTCTCGAGTCGGTGCTCGGGACCGGAGTCCCGGTGGTACGCGTCATGCCGAACACGCCGGCGATCGTGCACGAGGCGATGAGCGTCGTCAGCGGCGGGACTGATGCGGGAGAAGAGGATGTCGCCATGGTCGTCGAGCTCTTCGACACGCTCGGCAAGACCGTCGTCGTGGACGAGCGCTACCAGGACGTCTCGACGGCGCTCTCGGGGTCCGGCCCGGCATACGTGGCGATCTTCGTGGACGCGCTCGCGCGGGCAGGTGTGCGCCACGGGTTGCCCCGCGATGTGGCGCAGTCGCTCGCGGTCCAGACGCTGCTCGGGACCGCTTCGCTGCTGGATCGCACCGGGGAGCACCCGGAGGAGCTGGTCGACGCCGTCTCGAGCCCGGGTGGCACGACGATCGCCGCGGTCGAGGCGCTGGAGGACGGCGGTTTCCGCTCGGCCGTGGCGGACGCGGTGAGTGCCGCCGTCGAGCGCGCGAAGGAGCTGGGCTCGTGAGCTCCGGGTCGATCGTGAACGTGCTCGTCGCCGCATTGCAGTTCTACTCGTTCCTCATCTTGATCTACGTGCTGCTCTCGTGGCTGCAGAGCGTCGCGTTCGCGCAAGAGCTGAGGCGCGTGCTCGGCACGATCTGCGAGCCCTACATCGGGTTGTTCCGCAAGATCGTGCCCAAAGTCGGCGCGGGAGGCGTGGGTCTCGATCTGTCGCCGCTCGTGGCGATCCTGGTGTTGCAGGTCATCATCCGGCTCGTGAGCAGCCTGCGGTGATGGGGACGCGGCGTCCCATGACACATATCCAGCTCTACGTGGATACGCGACTTGCCGTGACGGATATACTCTAAGGGTTCGGGGGCGCCCAGGCGCTCGTCGAACGCGTGGGGCCCGCAAGGCGTGAGATGGAGGGGACCGGTAGACGATGAAGCTCACACCGCTGGACATACACCACAAGGAGTTCCGCCACTCGCTCAGAGGCTACAGCGAGGAAGAGGTCGACGCGTTCCTCGACGACGTAGCCGATGAGTTCGAGCGGCTCTTCAAGGAGAACATCGACCTCTCGGAGAAGCTCGAGGCCGCGGACACCAGGCTCAAGGAGTACGCGGACATGGAGCGGACCGTCCACAACACAATGGTCGCCGCGCAGCGCTCGGCCGAGGAGATCGAGGCGAGTGCTGGGAAGGAAGCCGACGTCACACGCCGTGACGCCGAGCTGCGGGCCAAGGAGATCATCCATGCCGCTCTCGCCGAGAAGCAGAAGACCCAGAACGAGTTCATGCGTCTCAAGCAGGCGGAGACCGAGTTCCGGCAGAGGTTCACGGCGATGCTCGAGCAGTACCGCGGGAGTCTGAAGGAGATCCCGGCGCCCGCGGAGATCGAGGAGCTAGGCGTGGTCGACATCGATGCAGAAGCGGCCTCCGCGGTCGCCTCTGTGGCGGAGACCGTGGACGAGCGGATCCCCGGAGCGGCGCCGGCCTCGGCCGAGCCCGCCGAGGAACCTGTCGCGGTGGCGGTGGAGTCATCCGCCGCGGAGGCCGCCGCCGGTGCCGAGCAGGCCGAGACGGCCGTGGTCGAGGCGGAAGCGGGGTCGCCAGCGGAGGAGCCGCCCGACGCCGGATTCGTGACCAGCGTGCACCTCGGCGAGCTCGAGGGCGCTGATCCGGTGCCGGAGGAGCCCGTGCTGGAGGAGCCGCCCGAGTTCGACGTCCCCACCTTCGACTCGCTCGGCGAGCGCGATGACGACGTCGACATCGAGGAGATCGACTGACCCCATGCAGTGCGCTCGACTTCGGGTCTACGTGACGCCGAAGGCGGGCGCCGACGTCGTCGTCGGCCGGCGGGGCGATGAGCTGCACGTCAAGGTGACCGCCGCTCCCGAGGGAGGCAAGGCGAACGCCGCCGCGTGCAAGGTCGTCGCGAAGGCGCTCGGCGTACCGAAGAGCGCCGTACGCATCGTTCGCGGCGACACCGGCAGGCACAAGGCGCTCGACGTCGATGGCGTGAGCGACGACGACATCCGTCGCGCGTTCTCTTCATGACGGGGTCGCTCGGGCACACTCGTTGACCGCTCGCCTCGCTGTCGCGTACCATCCGTCTCGATGCGGCCATGAAGGCCGCTCGGCACGAAGGCGCCGACGAGGACGAGTAGGCGAGCGTCCGCTCCCGTGAGCGAGCGGGGACGGTGGGAGCCCGTGGAGCAGGGCTCGCCGAAGATCACCTCCGAGCCGTGGACCGAAAGGCGGGCAGCCGCCGAGTAGGCTCCGACGGGTGCTCCCGTTACAGAGCGACCGAGTGGCGCCGGGGCCCGCATGGTCCGGCAGGCAAGCTGGGTGGTACCGCGGAGCGGATGTCCGACGCGCTTCGTCCCGGCACGGGACGGGCGCGTCGTGTCGTTCGGGGGGGGTCGTCCGGCGACGGGACGGGTCGCTTCGCGGAGTCGTACGGAAGGAGGCCGCGCATGGGCGGTGACTACAAACAGACGATGAACCTGCCTCAGACGGACTTCCCGATGCGGGCGAACCTCTCCGAGCGGGAACCGGCCTGGATCGAGTTCTGGGACTCCATCGACCTCTACGAGCGGTCGGTGGACGTCGGCGAAGGCGCCGAGACGTTCATCCTGCACGACGGTCCGCCGTACGCGAACGGCGACATCCACATGGGGACGGCCTTCAACAAGGTGCTGAAGGACCTCATCGTGAAGTACCACTCGATGCGGGGCCGCTACTCGCCGTACGTGCCGGGATGGGACTGCCACGGCCAGCCGATCGAGCATCAGGTCGAGAAGGGGCTCGGGCCCGAGAAGATGGCCGAGATCGACCAGGCGGAGCTTCGCGGTCTGTGTCGCGACTATGCGCTCAAGTACGTGGACCGGCAGGCGGATCAGTTCCGCAGGCTCGGCGTCCGCGGCGACTTCGGGAAGCCGTACCTCACGCTGGACCCGAGCTACGAGGCGGGGGACGTCCGTGTGTTCGCCGAGCTCTACCGCCGCGGCATGGTCTACCGAGGCAGGAAGCCCATCCACTGGTGCTACCGGTGCAAGACGGCGCTCGCCGAGGCCGAGATCGAGTACGGGGACGAGGAGTCCGACTCCATCTACGTCAAGTTCCGGCTCACGGGCGCGAAGCCCGAGCCCTGGGCTGCGGTCGAGACGGACATGAGCATCCTCATCTGGACGACGACGCCGTGGACGCTTCCGGCGAACGTCGCGGTCACGCTGGCGGAACACGCGGAGTACGTAGC
>JAUVQN010000143.1 GCA_030598125.1 Coriobacteriia bacterium
ACGAGATCGCGAGCCCCATGAGGTTCATCTCAGCGGCGAGCCGCCTCGCGAGCGACCAGCCCGAGACGTGCTGCGTCGCGTCGCACTCTCCCACACGACCCGGAGCGATCGCGAGGGTGCGGTCACCCTGCACACCCTCGCGCGCGAGCACGGCCTTGAGCTCGGGCAGGAGGGCGAAGAGTTCGTCGCGCGTGGGCGGGCGGCCGGCGTCCGTCATGCCGAGCCCGTCCAGCGCCCCGACCTCGATGAGACAGCTCGCCGACCGCTCGTCGGCGTGGGTGCGTCTCAAGAAGTCGGCGAGTCCGTCGAAGGGGCGGATGGCCGCTTCGGTCTCGATCCGCTCGAGCAGCGCTTCGGGGACGTGGAGCACGTCCTTCAAGCCGACGCGGATCGCACGCCCCTCCTCGGCGGCCGCGTAGTCCGCGCCAGAGTGGTCCACGTGCGGCGGAAGCAACGCGATGCCGTGTCGTCGTGCGTCGTCGAGCACGAGCCGGCCGCTGTAGAATCCCATCGGCTGGTGGTTCATGATGGCCGTCGCGAACTCTGCCGGGTAGTGACGTCTGAGCCATGCGCTCGCGTACGAGATGACGGCGAAGCAGGCCGCGTGCGCTTTGTTGAAGCCATACGCGGCGAACCCTGCGAGCTGCCGGAAGACCTCCTCCGCCACCTCGCGGTCCACCCCTCGCTCCAGCGAGCGACCGACGAAGTGCGCGCGGATCTCTTCCATCTCGGACTCGCTCTTGTCCCTCGTCATCATGCGACGGAGCGTGTCTGCCTCGGCGAGGTCGAACCCGGCGACCGCCCGTGCGACGGAGAGCACCTGCTCCTGGTAGACGATGACCCCGTACGTGTCCTCCAGTACGTCGGCCATCGCGGGCTCAGGGACGCAGACCTCCTCGAGGCCGTGCCGCCTCCGGATGAAGGGCGCGATCATGTCGGCCTCCATCGGGCCGGGGCGGAAGAGCGAGATCGCCGCGATGATGTCGGAGAAGTCCTCCTGCTGCAGCCGTCGCGCGAGGTTCCTCTGCCCCGACGATTCGAGCTGGAACATGCCGACCGTGTCTGAGGCGGCGATCATCTCGTAGACGGAGGGGTCGTCTTTCGGCAGATCGAAGGGCTCCGGCACCGCGTCCTCGCCATCCCGCTCGCGGGCGGCGGCGGTGGCGTCGGTGATGGCCGAGTGCATCCTCAGACCGAGGATGTCCATCTTCACGAGCCCGAGCGTCTCGATGTCGTCCTTGTCGTACTGGGAGACGACCACGCCCTTCGCCGCCCACTGCAGCGGCGTCCACGTGTCGATCGGCTCACGCGTGATGATGAGCCCCCCGAGGTGGGTGCCGAGATGCATCGGGCACGAGTCGAGCTCCTCCGTGAGATCGAGCAACAGACGGAAGCGTCCCTCGTCGCGGAGCGGGTGGTTGACACACTCCGGATACGTCTCGAGCACCTCGCGGACCCGCGACGCCGAGACCCACGGAAGACCGCGCGAGAGTTCGTTCACCTCGTCCATCCGTAAGCCGAGCGCGCGCGCGACGGTGCGTACCGCGCTCCTCGCCGTCATCGTGTTCACGGTGGCGACGGACGCGACGTGGTCGCGACCGAAACGCCGGTAGACGAAGTCGACGACCTCGTCACGACGCGCCGAGCAGAAGTCGATGTCGATGTCGGGCATCTGTCTGCGCTCGGGGTTCATGAACCGCTCGAAGAGGAGATCGTGCGCGACAGGGTCGGCGTCGGTGATCCCAAGCACGTACGTGACGATCGAGTCGCCGGCGCTGCCGCGGCCGGAGCAGCGGATCCCACGGCCTTTCGCGAAGTCCACGATCTCCTTCACGACGAGGAAGTACTCGGAGAAGCCGAGCGCCTCGATGACGCCGAGCTCCTTCTCCAGCCGGCGCAGGGCCTCCGGCACGACGGGCAGGTAGCGCTCCTCGAGTCCGTGCCACGCCATCTTGGAGAGCACCGAGTACGACGTCTCACCTCGGGGGATGGCGGCCGCCGGGAAGTGGAATCTCCCGAGCCCCAGATCGAGTTCGCAGCGCTCCGCGATCTCGAGCGTGGCGTCGCACGCACGCTCGATCCCCGCGAAGAGCCGCCGCATCTCGCCGGCCGGCTTCAGCCACAGCTCACCGTTGGTGCGCCGATGGGGCCCGGGAAGCTCCTCGCACGCGCCGGCGGAGGCGAGCACGTCGTGGACGCGGAAGTCCTTGGGTGCGACGTAGTGGACGTCGTTCGTGGCGACGACAGGCAGTCCTTCCCCGTCCGCGAGCTCGACGAGGGCGGAGACATACCGGCCTGAGTCCGGCGTGAGCAGGTGCATGAGCTCGACATAGAAGTCACCTTCCTCGAAACAGTCCGCGAGTCTCGCGAGCGCACGACGAGCGCGCGCGCCCTCGCCCGCCAGCACCGCCGCGCCGGCCTCTCCGTGCATGCACCCCGACAGTCCGATGAGTCCTTCGCTCGTACGCGCGAGGTCCCGCACCGCGACGACGGACGGCTCGTCGCCCGAGCGCACGTGGGCCCGCGAGAGCAGGCGGCAGAGACTGCGGTAGCCGCGGACGTCCTTTGCCAGCAGCGTGAGATGGAACCCCCTCCCCGTCGCACGACCGAATCCGGTGTCGGGCGGTAGCCCGATGCGCCGGTCGGGCGGCAGGTCGCACTCCTCGCCGAGGACCCCCACCGTCTCGACGGCGACCTCCACCCCGACGATCGGCTTCAATCCCGCGTCGAGTGCCTTGCCGTAGAAGCGGACCGCCCCGTAGAGCCCCTGGTGGTCGGTGAGCGCGAGCGCGGGCATCCCGTAGCGGAGTGCGCGCTCGACGAGCGCGTCCAGATCGGCCGCGCCGTCCATGAAGCTGAACCGGGAGTGGACATGCAGGTGCACGAAGGAGCCAGGCACCGCGTCCTCAGTCCACGACGCCTATGAGGAGCCAAGACTCGGAGAGACGGTCGAACGCGAGGTCGTAGACACCGCCGCGAGCGAGCACGCGGAAGCAGCGCCTGCTGACACGCTGGTCTGGGATCCACCACCACCGCTCGACGTTCCAGGTCTGCAGCAGCGCGTCGACATGGTACTCCCTGCCGTGGAGCCCGAACTCCGACGGGCTGCGCCGCTCGCCGTCCCAGACGACGTCCAAGGGCTTCTCGAGCTGATGGCACGTCGTGGCCTCGCCCTTCTGCTCCAGCTCCGACGCCCTCGAGACCCATGGCGTCTTGAGGAGCTCGAGCACGACCGGGAGCCGACCGCGGATAGTCT
>JAUVQN010000002.1 GCA_030598125.1 Coriobacteriia bacterium
AGGTCCTCCGCCGCCTCTGGGACCGGCAGTCTCTCCGTCGAGTGCACGAGGGCCTCGACCTCGGCGCTCGTCCCGGACCTGTGGGCGTCGGACGCCACGATGGCCAGGCCGGCGATACCGGGAGCGGCCACGATCAGGCCCCACTCGTCGTCTGAATGGTCGGTCTTGGTCGTCATCGTCCGCCCCGTCTCCGTCGCCTGCGGTCTCACGAGACTGCATACCCAAAGCGGGCGCGCTCGACCCGCCGAAGTTGCGCCGAGCCGGTCCTTCTTCGAACATGGACCCATCCTGGATGCCGGGACCGCGAAGGAGTTGGCCGCGATGCTCGAGGAAGAAGGGACGATCCGATCGTTCGGCCCCGGAGAGGTCGTCTTCTCAGAAGGTGACGAAGGGGACGAGATGTTCGTGATCGACCGTGGCGAGGTCGAGCTCTTCGGTCGCCGCGGAGAAGCGGATATCCTCCTCGCGAAGCTCGGGCCGGAGGAGTTCTTCGGAGAGATGGCCGTGCTCACCGGCGCGCCGCGTTCGGCGACGGCCAGGGTGTTGGGAACGACCGAACTGCGTGTCATCGGCCGCGAAGAGCTGCGGGGGCTCGTGGGAGATCCGCTACCGTGGCGACTTCTCTCCGACGTCGGGAACCGGCTGAGGGCCGTGAACGACCGGCTCGTGGACCTCGCGACAGAGGATGGCGTCGACGACGGCGTCGTCGGACCGGTCATCGACGTAGCACGTGCGCACGGCTAGGAGACGCGCTACCTCCGCATGATGCGGGTGCGGCCTCGGCCGCGGCCCATGACGCCGCCCGAGAAGACGGGACGCGCCTTGGGGCGGGCCTCCCGGTCGGGATCCGGTATGAGCCGCTTGTCGTAGTCGAACCCCTCGAGGTCCTCCGTCGAGATGACGTAGTCGAGCATACGCTCGACGTCGCGCAGCACGTCCATGTCTTGGGCCGTGACGAAGCTGATCGCGTCGCCCGACGCGCCGGCACGCGCCGTCCGGCCGATGCGGTGCACGTAGTCCTCGGGTCCGTTCGGCATGTCGAAGTTGATGACGTGCGAGATCTCTTCGACGTCGATGCCTCTCGCGACGACGTCGGTCGCCACGAGGACCCTCGTGCGCCCCTCCTTGAAGTCGTCCAGCGCGCGCTGCCGGTGAGCCTGCTTGCGGTCGCCGTGGATGGCTGCGCACGAGACGCCTTGCTTCTCCAGCACACGCGCCACGCGGTCCGCGCGCTCCTTGGTGCGGGTGAACACGAGCACCCGATCGAAGTCCTTCTGGACGAGGAGCTCGGCGAGGAGCCGGTTCTTCTGCATCTCACTCACGGGATACAGGGCCTGGTCGACGTTCTCGACAGGCGTCGCGGACGGCGACGTCTCGACCTGGACGGGATCGCGGAGCGCCGAGCGGACCACCCTGGTGACGTCACTCGACATCGTGGCCGAGAACAGGAGCGTCTGGCGATCCTCCGGAAGCAGGCCGATGATGCGTCGCACGTCGGGCCAGAACCCCATGTCGAGCATGCGGTCCGCCTCGTCGAGGACGAGCACCTCGACCTGGCGCAGATCGACCTCTTTGCGCTCGTGCATGTCGAGCAGGCGTCCCGGGGTCGCGACGACGAGCTCGACGCCCTTGCGCAGCTTCTTGAACTGCGGGTCGTAGCCGACACCGCCGTGGATGACTGCGACGTGGTGGCCGGTCGCCCGAGACGCTTCCATGGCGACCTCGCCGACCTGGACGGCGAGTTCTCGTGTGGGCGTCACCACGAGCGCTCGCACCACGCGGTCGTTCGGGATGCGCTGCAACGTCGGCAGCACGAAGGCGGCCGTCTTGCCCGTCCCGGTCTGTGCGCAGCCGACGACGTCGGTGCCCGCGAGCACGTGCGGGATGGCCTGTTCCTGGATGGGAGTCGGGGCCTCGTACCCGAGTGCTGCGACGCTTTCCAGCAGCCTGGGCTCGAGACCGAGCGAATCGAAGGTCATGTCTCTCCTGCACCGTGCGTCACATCTTGGAACGCACTGCCTCGGCAGACGCAGTTGCACCGGGCACGCTTGTGAGCAGCACAGAACAGGGACAACCGGTCTTGCGTGGTCTCTTCCTCTTTTGTCGCAGTATGGGGGCCGGAGAAGGAAAAGACCAGCGGACGAGAGACGCCTGGGACGACCCGCGCTACGAGGTTGGCGTCGACTCCGCGGAGGCATCGGCCGCCCGCACCGCCTTGACCAGCGCCTCCAGCGTGTCCGGTCCGACGATGCCGTCGGCCGCGAGACCGGCGTCGGTCTGGAACGCCTTCACGGCCTCGGCGGTCCCGGCGCCGTAGATGCCGTCCACGGACCCTGTGTAGTAGCCGAGCGTGGCGAGCATCGTCTGGACCTCGGTGGCGAACGCCGTCGCAGCACCGCCCTTGGCCTCGGCGAGCGCATCGTGGGTGACCGGCCCGTACTTGCCGTCCACGGACTGGACGCCGAGGGCGGTCTGGAGTGCTTTGACCGCCTCGAAGGTCGCCGACCCGTAGACGCCGTCGATCGGCCCCGTGTAGTAGCCGAGTTCCGTCAGGTCGCGCTGGAGCGCCATGACGGCCTCGCTGGTGATGGCGGTGGACTGCTCGGGTATCAGGGTCGCCGTCTTCTCGGCGGATTCGTCCTCGGCCTCGTCGGAAGCGACGCTCGCCGGCGCCGGAGACGTATCACGTCCCGCGATGACGAGGACGAGGGCGATCAGGAGGACCGCCGCTATGGAGACGACGAAGCCTGGCGTGATGTCGCCCGTGCGGCTGACGCGGCTCATGGGGCCTCCCTGCCCAGGATGCTCGTCCTTCCACCGACGATTCTACCCTTCGAGAGAGACGGAGGCACTCACCGGCTGCCAAGGAGGGCACTCGGAGGCGGTGGCAGCCGGCGCGTCGCCCAGGAAGGAGCGCGCGGACTGGCGGCGTATCCAACAGGTATGATCGGAGCCTGGGACCCCTCTCCGAGCGAGGTCTGACGTTGGCCGACGAACACGTAGCCGAGGACCCTCGACCCCCCGACCCCGAGCGACGGGCGGGTGGCGGGACGCTGCCGGACGCGCCCGTGGTCGGAGCGCTCCTCGAGCTCACGGGAGACGGCCTCATCTGGCTGGACGAGGAGCGCCGGATCCTCTACGCGAACGCCGCGGCCGCCGACGTCCTCGGTCGGGATGTCGGCGAAGTGAGCGGCGCCACCCTCACGGAGCTCGGGTGGGGCGTGCTCCAGGACCGCCTCGACGCCGCGCTCGCCGAAGGGCGCAACGAGCCCGACTGCATGCTCTGCCCGACCGGCGAGAAGCGCGTCTACTGGCGGGTCGAGCCGGCGCCGGACGCGGTGTCCGGCGGGCACATCCTCGTCATCCGCGACGAGACGAGACGCTTCCTGAACGACTCGTGGACCCAGGCGATCATCACGCACAGCGGCAACGGCCTCGTCGTCTTCACGCGCGACGACATGATCGTCTACGCGAGTCCGTCCGCCCACAAGATGCTCGGCGTGGCCGAGGACGGCTTGGTCGGCCGCACCACGACCATGTGCGAGCTCACCGGCAACGCGCCGCTGGAGCGCGGAGAACCGTCCCGGTGCTGGGACGTCCTCTCGTGCGAGAAGGTAGACTGCCCGGCCTACGAGGCCGAGCACCTGCACTGCTGGCACACGCCCGGCAGGGGGGAGTGCATCACGCCCGAGGCGGAGGACTCCGTCTCGGCCGAGGATCTCCGGAAGCGCTGCGACACGTGCGAGGTGTACCTCTCATACCTGCAGGGGCGCGAGGACGAGCTCGAGGGGACCACGGAACTCACTGTGACGGAGCCCGTGCCGCGCATGCTCCGCGCGCAGACGAGCCCGATCTTCAACGAGGCAGGCGAGTACCTCTACCGCGTCGTGAGCCTCGCGGACATCACGCGCGAGCGCGAGATGGAGCAACTCAAGAACGAGTTCGTCTCCACCGTCTCCCACGAGCTGAGAACGCCGCTCACGTCCATCAAGGGCTACGTAGACCTCGTCGTGGACGGGGAGGCCGGTGAGATCAACGAGGTCCAGAGCGAGTTCCTGGGCATCGTGCAGGAGAACTCGGACCGCCTCGTCACGCTCATCAACGATCTCCTGGACATCTCGCGCATAGAATCCGGCCGCGTCCATCTGAGCATCCACCCGGTGGACGTGGCCGAGGTCATCGCCGATGTCCTCGGCACGTTCCGGACGATGATCGAGCAGGCCGGACTCGACACGGAGGTGGACATCCACGAGGACCTGCCGCATGCGGCGGCGGACCGCGACCGCCTCGGCCAAGTGCTCGCGAACCTCGTGAGCAACGCGGTCAAGTACTCCCCGGAAGGCGGCACCGTCACGCTGCGTGCCCAGCCGCACGACGGGATGGTCGTCGTGAGCGTGGCGGACCAGGGGATCGGGATCGCGGAGGAACACCTGGAGGAGCTCTTCTCCAAGTTCTACCGCGTCGACTCCTCGTACACTCGCGACATCGGAGGCACGGGGCTGGGGCTGTCGATCTGCAAGAGCATCGTCGAGCTCATGGGTGGGCGCATCGGCGTCAGGAGCGAGGCGGGCGTGGGCAGCACGTTCAGCTTCAGCCTGCCGGTGGCCGAGGAAGCGGAGGATGTCTCCCTGGACGCACTTCCGCAGCGGGGCGAGGGAGCGATCCTCGTGGTCGACCGCGACCCGGTCGTGGCGGATCTCATCGAGCGCTACCTCACGCGCCACGGCTACGAGGTCTTGAAGGCGCACACGGCGCGCGACGCGCTCAGGTTCGCCCGCGACGAGCAGCCCGCCGCCATCACACTGGACGTCATGCTCGACGACATGGACGGCTTCGACGTGCTCAAACAGCTGACGGACGACGAGACCACGAAGGACATCCCCGTCATCGTCCTCTCGATCGTGTGCGACGAGGGCAGGAGCTGCAGGCTCGGCGCGGCGCGCTATCTGGAGAAGCCGATCGACCAGGACCGGCTCGTCTCGACGCTGACCGACCTGCTCGGTCCGACGCCGTCGCCCCTCGTGCTCGTGGTCGACGACGACCGCGACACCGTGCGGACGCTGGAGCAGACGCTGTCGTCCCGCGGCTTCGAGGTCGCTACGGCCCACGATGGCCGGGAGGCCCTCGACTCGGTCGCCGCACGCAAGCCCGATCTGATGCTGCTCGATCTCAGGATGCCCGTCATGGACGGCTACGAGGTCATACATGCGATCAAGACCGCCCCGGAGACGATGGACATCCCGATCGTCGCGATGACCGCGTACCACGTGGACTCGGACAAGGACGCGATACTGTCGTTGGCCGTGGGTCAGGTCTCGAAGCCGCTCGAGGCGGAGAACCTCGTGTTGGAGATCGAAGCGCTCCTGACGGAGGACTCGTGAGCGCGAGCGAGGACGGGATGAGGAAGGTACTCGTCGTGGACGACGAGCCTCACATCGTGCGACTCGTGTCCTTCGCGCTCACGAACCACGGCTTCGAGGTGATCGACGCGTCCGACGGCGAGCGAGCCATCGAGCTCGCCAGGCAGGAGCGGCCCGACATCATACTGATGGACGTGATGATGCCCGTGATGGACGGGCTCGAGGCGTCGAGGCGCCTCAAGGAAGACCCCGAGACCGCAGCGATCCCCATCGTCATGCTGTCGGCCAAGAGTCAGAAGTACGAGCAGGAAGCGGGCCTGGAGGGCGGCGCCGAGCGCTACATCGTCAAGCCGTTCACGCCCAAGGAACTCGTTGGAGAAGTGCACGCGATCCTCGACGCGTAGCCGGAAGGGGGTCTGGGCCGATGGCCAAGATCATGGTCGTGGACGACGAGGCGAACATCCGCAAGCTCGTCGAGACCACGCTCACGAACAGAGGACACGAGGTCGTCACGGCCGACAGCGGACGTGAGGCGCTCGGGATGGTGAAGATCGTGGAGCCGGACCTCATCGTCCTCGACATCATCATGCCGGGCATGAACGGGCACGAGGTGCGCGAGGCGCTCCAGGCGGACGAGGAGACCGCCGGCATCCCCGTGCTCCACCTGACCGCCGTCGGCGACTACACGGAGCAGCTCGACTCGCTCGAGGGGGGCGCCGTCGCCTACGTGACGAAGCCGTTCACTCCCTCAGATCTCGCTGCCACGATCGAAGGGGTCCTGGACCCCACCACGCAGGACGCCGCCGCTCGCGAGAAGACGCAGCAGGAGACGAAGCTGCGGACCATCGTCGAGGTCATGCGCCGCAAACAGGAAGACCAGGGCGAGTAGCACCCTCACTCGGCGACGAACGTCACCTGTGCCGCGCCGTCGGCGCCACGAAGGGTGAGCAGGTCCTCGGCGAGCTCGTAGACCGTGGCGTTCTGCATGGCCGCCAGAAACGCCTGCTCCTGCTCCATGACGCCCTCGGGCTCCTCGCAGAACATCTCAGTGGCTGCGAGGGGGCCGATCGAGATCGAGTCACCATCCACCTCGAAGGAGCCACTGTAGGAGTTGCAGCCCGCGCTCCCGCTCACCTCGCCAGCCCCGCCGAAGAGGGCCGTCACCTCGGATCCCTGCACCACGGACACCACGGCCTCGCGACCGTTGTTGACGCCAGTGGCGATCCACGTCGTGCCCTCGAGCGCGAGGGGTTCGGTCGCCTCGAAGCGGAGTACCTCGCCACCGTGCTCATCGAGGAGCGTGAGCTCGGTCCCGGTCACGCGGTACTCCCCGACCGCGCTCAGCGCGGCGAAGAAGGCCTGCTCCTGCTCCATGACGGGCTGCGGGCAGGCCATCAGCGTGGCAGCCGCGGGTCCGATCTCGATCGCGGAGCCCTCGGTGACGTAGGCGGCACTGTACGAGTTGCAGCCGCCCGAGCCCGAGACGGTTCCTCCGTCGAAGGCGGCCGTGACATCGGCGTCCGGGAGCACGTCGGCCATCTCGCCGCCGGTCGCGTACGAGGTCATCTTCCAGCGGACGTCCTCGAGATCGGAGGCGGTCCCGCCGTCAGAGCACGCGATGAGCGCGAGTGCGACGGCGGCGAGGAGCAGGACGACGGCTCGTCGCGTCACTCCTCCGTCACGCTGCCTGTCGCACTGGTGCCTCCAGGCGCGTCCGGAAGGGGGTCCGCGGCGTCGTCACCCATCGCCCGCTGGAGCTCGGGGATGTCAGCCTCGGGGAGACCGTCGAGGCGCAGCCCTTCGTCCTCGTCCTCCTCGATGAGCGCACGCTGCTTGCCCCAGAGCTCGCGCTCCTCGGGCCGGCCGAGCGGCGGGGCGTCCCCGTCCGCCGGCGCACCGGTCTTCCCGACGTCCGAGTCCTCGGCTACGAGGTCCTCCACGAGTTCGAGCTGATGATCGGCGGCCGGCGGTACCTCGACGCCGTAGTCGTACGGCAGGTCGTCTTGCGTGCCGGGCACGCCCGCGTCGTTGATGGGATCCTCGACGATGTCGTCGGGCGCGCAGGGGACCCCGTCCTCTTCGCAGCCGACCCTGTGGCCCCCTTCGGCAGGTACGAGGACGCCCTCATCCTGCTCGAGCCACTCGTCGTCGGGATACTTGTTCGGTCCCGTCATCGGGGTCCTCCTCGTCGCGGTCTCTGTGGACATCCTACCCACTTCGAGTCGCCTCGCGGCTGTATCATCGCCCGTCGGCGTCGCCGGCTCCCGCGGAGTCGGCACGACCGACCGCGTCCACGAACCCGCTGCCGACGTGCGAGCCGTCGCAGAAGGGCTTGTTACCCGACGCGCCGCAACGGCACAGCGTCACGCGGTTGCGGATCTCGTACGCACTGCCGTCGGCGGCGAAGACGGGGATGCCGCCGCGAACGAAGAGCGGACCGCTGACGCCCAGATGCGGATCTTCGATGAGCGCGATGGACGGCTCGAGGTCGGGCTCGATGGGGTCGCCCGCGTCGGCGTCGCACGCGACGTAGCGGCCGGACGGGCACAGCGTGGCCTCTTCCTCCACGAGTGCCCGGGTCTCAGGATCGTCGGCGCGCTCGACCAAGTTCCACAGCCCCCCGGCGCGGTCGCAGAAGCGAGCCTCCGCGCAGAGCACGCGGACGTCATGGAGCTTGAGTCCGGAACCGTCGATGCAGGCGGCCGACTCGAAGTACCGTACGTGCGCGGCCCGCTCGGTCCCGTCGAAACCGGCAGAGACGTGCGTGAAGTCACAGAACGGCTTGGTGCTCGAGAGACCGCATCGGCACAACATGTACTCGTCGGCGGTCTCCAAGCGCTCGGTCTCGCGCCAGCCGACGGACTCCCCCGCCTCGTCGGTGACGATCTCGATGCGGACGAGCGGGACACCACCCGAGACGAGGTAGGGACCGTTCTCGGTCACGGTGATGCGCATGTCCGGAGCGGGTCGATCGGCCACGTCGCCCTCCGTCGTCGTGGGAGGGTCACATGATAGCGGAGAAGGATACCCCTACCGAACCCGCCCGATGTCCGCGCGCCATGCCGCGAGACGGTCCGGGTCGACGCCCGCCCGGTATCCGAGGATGATCGCGCCGTTCACCGCCGTGGTTCGCACGACCCCGTGCTCCAGGAAGGACCGCGCCGACGTGGGAGCGCGAGCGGGCAGCACGTCGATGCGGCCCAGACGGCGCAGCCGTCGGACGAGCTCCCAGTCCTCCATCACCGGGATCTCCGGGAAGCCGCCCAGCAACCGGAAGGTCCGGGCGTCCACGAAGATGGCGTGGTCGCCGTAGGGGTGTCCGCTGAGGCGGATCCGAAGCTGACCGATCCCGGCGACCAGTCGGGAAGACACGCCCTCTTCGATCGTGTCGAACATGAAGGCCCCAGCTACGGTCGAAGGGTCCTCGAGCGCACGGCGTACGTCGGCGGCGGCGTCCCGCGGCAGGAGCGTGTCCGCATGGAGGAAGATGAGGCACGCTCCGCGGGCGAGGACCGCGCCGGCGTTCATCTGGAGCGCACGGCCCCGCGTGCCGATCGCGAGCGTCGCCCCCGCTTCCGTCGCGCGGTCGCGCGTGGCGTCGGCGCTCCCGCCGTCTACGACGATCACCTCGTCGGCTCCCGCCTCGATCGCGCTTCGCACCGCCGCGGCGACGGTCGCCTCCTCGTCCAGCGCCGGGATGATCACGCTCACCGCCGCATCGGGCGAGCGTCCCGCCTCCGTCCGCGCGCGCGCCCACTCGGCCAGGTCCTCCGGCCGGTCCACGTCGGCCAACTCACGAAGAAGCGCGACCCGGAGTCCGGCCTCCGCTGCACGGTCGAGCGTCTGTGCGAGGACGGCGGCCGTCCCCCAGTCCACGCCGTCCATGAGCGACGAGAGCGCGTCGCGGACGGGGGCTCGCAACGCGAGCAGGTAGTAGCCGCCGTCGGTGGCCGGCCCGAGGACGCAGTCGTGCTCCTCGAGAAGCGCAGGCACTTCTCGGACGACGGCCGCGTCGAGCCGCGGGCAGTCGGAGCCGACCGCGACGACCGCGCTCGCCCCTCGCGCGAATCCCGCTTCGATCGCCGCGCCGATACGGTGACCGAGATCTCCGTCAGGTTGGAGCTCGAAGGCGAGCCCCCCGCCGAAGGCGGTGCGGGCGTCTCTCCGCACCGGCCTGCCGCTCCCAGCGTCGGCCGCGACGTGCACGACGAGGCGTGCCTCACGGGTGACGGTGAGCGGTCGCAGCGCATCGAGACAGAACCGCGCGAGCTCGGTGTGCAACTGGGCCGCGCCCTCTTGTCCGAGCGCGGCCGCGAGCCTGGTCTTCACGCGACCGGGCTCTGGCAAGCGCGTGAGGAAGGCGATCTCCATGACGCCGTCTCGCTCGCGACCCGACCGGGTCACAGAAGCGTCCCGGTTCAAGATGAGCCCGCGCCAGCCGTGCACGCGTAGCAGTGCGGACCGAAGGAGATCGGTCGTCCCTCGATCGCCGCGACATCGACGTCGTCGAGCGTGCGGAAACCGGCCGGCGGACGGAGTCCAGCTCCCAGGTTGAAGTCGCAGTCCCAGAGCGTCCCGTCCCACGCGACCTCGATGCCGTGCCGGCATCCGAGATGCGAGAGCGTGTCGGGTTCGAAGAGCTTCACGAGACCGTCGGTGTAGGCGCGCACGACATCGATCCCCACGTCGTCGGCGAAGCGCCCGAGCGGCATGTCCGTGATCAGGAGCAATTCTCGGAAGTGGACACCCGCAGCCTCGAGTCGCTCGCGCAGCCGCCGCTCGAGCGAACCGGCGTCCGTCTCGCACAGCGGGCCGGCGACGTTCACCGCCAGGTCGAGGACGGGACCACCCTCGGACCCGTATCCGTGGAGCGTCAGGAGCTCGAGTGTCTCGAGGCAGGTGGACAGGAGCGACGGATCCCTCCCCGGCGCGTCTCCCTCGTCGAACGGGACCGACGCCAGGATCCCGACTCCGAGGCCGGACAGCCGCTCCACGAGCTCGCGCGCCGGTCCCCCCAGAGCCGTCAGGTTGCTGCGCAGACGGACAGGCAGCGAGGTGCCGCGGAGTCTCGTCAGGAAGGATGCGATGTGCGGATGGAGCTCGGGTGCCCCGCCCGTGACGTCGACGAGGTCGGGTTGGAGCGCTTCGGCGAAGGTGACGACGGAATCCATGACCTCACCCGACATGAGCTCGTCGCGCTCTGGCGAGCAGCGCAGATGGCAGTGAGCGCATTCGAGATCGCAGCGGAGTCCGACGTTGACGAGCAGCGTCGCGGCTCGCTTTGCGGCGAGCGCCGACGCATCGACGTCCGCTACGCGCCGATGGAACGGCACGTAACGTGCGTCGCCGCGCGTGCCGCTGGTCGCATCTGGATCGCTCGGCATGGGCACGACCTCCCTGCGTCGTCGACTAGAGGATACGGCCTCTCAGGCCTACGCAGGACGGGTGAGGCGGCTCCTCGCGCGCTGCGCTACGATAGCAGCGCATCTCAGGCGCAGGACGAAAGGGGGCTCGACATGACGCACGTGGGAGACTTCACTCAGGACAGCGCGTACCCGGGCAAGAGGCTGCTCTACGATCCGGACCAGCGGCAGCTCCAGGTCGACGGGTACGGTCCGGTGACCGTGGACCGAGTCCGCGAGCTGGACCATGTCGGACAGGTCCAGTGGGTCAACGAGAGCATGCGGAAGCTCGCCTACTCGCTCGACCAGCCGCCCGCGCAGCCCACGACCGCGCCGGCGCCACCGCCCCAGCAGGCTCCCCCGCCCCAGCAGGCTCCCCCGCCTCCGCCGCCGCAGGGAAGCGACTCTTCGTCGGTGCTGACGTTCGTCATCGGGCTCATAGCGATCGTGGCGATAGTCGCGATCGCGTTCGGGCTCTTCAACATGCTGAGCGATGCGGCGAGCGACGAACAGACCGATCCGCCCACCGCCACCGAGGAAGCGCCCGCGGAACCGGCTGCCCCTTCCGCGGACACCCCGAGCTAGGGCACGGCCGCAGCGGGTCATGGCCAGCCGCGCGGCGAGCGTGACCCGGTCACGATGAGCAGGGCGACGCAGATGAGATCGCTCGGATGGCTCGTCGTGGCCGACCTCGTCGCCCGGCCCTCGAAGAACCCGCGGACGAGCGCACGCCTCCCGCAGTCGAACCATTCCTCGAAGTCGAGTTCTCGCGCAGCTGCGGAAGCCTTGACATCCCTCCATTAGCGATATATCTTGACGACATATCGTAACGATGTATCGAGAAGGAGAGATGGACATGCACACGTACATGGCTTGCCCGCCCCGCATGGGGCACCCGCACCACCGCGGCAGAGGCTCTCGCTTCGGGCCTCCCCCGTGGATGATGCACATGGGCCCGCCTGAGGGCCGGCGCGTACCGAAGGGCAGCGTGAAGGCGCTCATCCTCGACGCGCTGAAGGACCGGCCACGGCACGGCTACGAGATCATCCAGGCGATCGAGGAGTCGAGCAACGGCGCGTACCGGCCGAGTCCGGGCACCGTCTACCCCACCCTCCAGATGCTCGAGGAGATGGAGCTCGTGGAGGGGAAGAGCGCCGACGGCAAGAAGGTCTACGCGCTGACGGACGCTGGCCGCACCGAGCTCGCCGAGCATCAGGACGAGGTCGACGACGCGTACGACCGCTTCGCCGACGAGCACGACTGGGCCGAGGACGACGAGTTCCTGGGCCTCTTCGAGAGCTTCCCGAAGCTCTTCCACACCGTCCGCAAGGCCTACCGCCGCGGCCGTCTCGACGACGAGAAGCTCGCCGCGATCAGGAAGACGCTTGACGAGGCGAGTGCGAAGATCGAAGCGATCGCCAAGGGCAAGGACACCGCCACGGAGTAGCGGACGCACGAACCGCCCGCCGACATCCGCCTCTCGACGCCGCCCGCTGTTGCGGTAGCGTTGGGGGCGGATGTCGTCCGTCCAGGGGGTGTGTGTGGGAGCGTTCGAACGGGCCGTCGAGGCAGCCCGCCGCGTCGATCCGGAGGCCGGCGCCGAACGCTGCGGGTTCGAGTTCCGAGAGTCCGACTCCGGCGTCGTGCTCACCACGCGCTTGCTCGATCGGGACGTGGAGATCGCGTACCCGTCGTTCGAGGCGCGACACGTCGACGATGACTCGCCCGTGCCTCCGCACGTGGCCGCGCTGCTCGCCTACCACTTCGCCCGCGCGGACGGCACCGGGCTCACGGGCCGCTGGATCTCCTTCGCCGAGCTGCCTGAGGGCCGCTTCTACGTGCAGGCCTTCCACGGCTACACGGGAGGGTCGCTCGTGCGGCGCTTCGGTGACGATGCCGAAGAGGTCCGAGCGGCGACGGAGCGCCGGGGCGGGACAGCCCTCGATCTGTCGGCCGATGTCGCGGTGGAGCTCCGGGTGCTCCCCCGGATCTCGTTCGCGCTCGTGTACTGGGCAGGTGACGAGGAGTTCGACGCCCGCGCCGACCTGCTGCTCGACGCCTCCGCGCCCCATCAGCTCGACACGGACTGCTACGCGGTGATGGGATCGTGGCTGACGAAGGAAATCTGCGGGTAGCGGGAGAGACGCATCGAGGCCCCGGTCACCCTTTGGGGGCCGGGGCCTTCGTATGAGGCGGACTCAGGTCGTGCCGGCGGACACCGCCAGTCCGACGACCACAGCCAGTATCGCCACGAGCGACACCAGCGCGATCCGAATCCGCTCCGAGCGTGCGTACTGCTCGAACACGTGGCTCCCCTCCACTTAGGGGGATTGTACCCAACCGCTCGGAAGCGCCTACCCGCAGAACACGCGGACGTCGTCGCCGTGCGCGCTCAGGACCCTCACGAACGGGTACTTCGACAGCCCTTCGCGCCAGGGCTCGGGCGACCGCGGGCCGCGGCCCGTCCATATCCCCGGGAAGGAGAGCTTCGCCGGGCGTGACGCGGCGTGCGAGCCGCCGACGAAGAGACGCCAGCTCACGGCTTGGAGGTGGGGACACCCGTCCGCGTCCAGTACGACCAGTACGCGAGCGCAAGACCGTACACGCCGAGCGGAGAGACGAGCCACACGCCGATGAGCAGCCCGCGTCCCGAGGCGAAACCCGGACCCTCCTGCAGGAAGCCCAGCGCCACCGTTCCCCAAGCGAAGACGACCCAACCGGCCGCGTAGAGGGCGGCCACACGCTTCGGCCATCGTCGTGCGACCGAGTCGTCGGCATCGTCGCGAGTCGTGTCGTGCTCACCGAGCAGCCGCTCCCCCGCGACGTGAGCCCAGACGGTGAGGCCTGCGCCGTAGAGGCCGAAGAGCACGAGCAGCACAAGGAACGCACTGGCTCCGGCGGGTCCGAGGGCCAACCGATCCATGGTCCGTTCGCCTCCGATCCCAAAGTAGGAGCACGGCCGCCCGACACTCTGGCGGTATATGTGCGGCCGTCAACGGCCCGTGTCCCCTTCCTACCCCACGCGCATCCCCCGCACACCCTTTGTTAGTTCCTCGTTAGCACGAGGATATGGTTCGGCTAAGGACGTCCGGAAAGCCTTGAAACGGCCGATGTCCTGGGTAGGCTCGTGTCACCGGGCAGAACCCAGGATTGGAGTCGGTCATGGAGATCATCGCGGGAATCCTCATCATCGCAAGCGTCGTGCTTCCAGTGATCGTCGTGCTTGCTATCGCGATCTGGGCAGGACTCGTCGTCTACTCATTCGTCGCCGATCTCGGTCCCGAGCCGGTGCCACGCGAGGAAGAGGTCGCGACGGCCGCGGTGGAGGGCAGGGTCCCCGCCGCTGCGTAGCCGGTCCTTTCCGGATCGGTCGATCGGTCCCGCAGCCCGGACTGACCCAATCCTCTAGCCAAGCGTACGAGCCCCGGAACCCTGACACGGGCCCCGGGGCTCGCTTCTGCTCTCAGCGGTCCCACCGTCACCGGTCGGACCGCGTGTCGCGCCCCTCTCCGGTCCGCGGAAGGCGCGTCACAGCATGCGAGTCGGGGTATGAGTGAGACATGACCGGGTTGCGCACATCGGAGGTCTGACACATGGAGCACAGACGCGTCCTCGTCGTGGACGACGAGGAATCCATGCGCAAGGTCGTTCGTTACGCGCTGGAACAGGCCGGCTATGAGGTAGCGGTCTCCGTCGACGCCGAGGAGGCGAACGACGTCATGCGCGAGTTCGATCCGGACCTCGTCGTGCTCGACGTCATGCTGCCGGGAGAGTCCGGCCTGGAGTTCTGCCGCAGGCTCCGAGAGGACTCCCACGTCCCGATCATCATGCTCTCCGCCCGGAGCGAGGAGGTCGACAGGGTCCTCGGACTCGAGTTCGGAGCCGACGACTACATCGTCAAGCCCTTCTCGCCACGGGAGCTCGTCAGCCGAGTCAAGGCGCATCTGCGCCGCGTCGACATGGCCCGCGAACCCGAGACCTCAGAGCTGAGGATCGGCAAGCTGAGAATCGACCTCGATGGCCACCAGGCGTTCATGTCTGATGAGGCAGTGCATCTGACGACGTCGGAGTTCCAGATCCTGACCCTGCTGGCCCGGCACCCCGGCAAGGTCTTCACTCGGCAGGCGATCATGGACTCGCTGTGGGGCGGAGGGTTCGTGGGCGACGAACGTGCGGTCGACGTGCACGTGCACAACCTCCGCGAGAAGCTCGAGCCGGATCCGCGCAACCCGGAGTACATTCTGACCGTCCGCGGGCTCGGATACCGCCTAGACCAGGCGTGACGCGGCGATGAGGCTCACCGTCCGCGTCTGGCAGACGGTCCTGTTCATCGTCGTCGCGCTCGTCGCCATGCTCGTGCTCTACTTCTCGGTCCTCGGCGGCGTGAGGAGCGAGATCGTCCAGTTGGCGGAAGCGGAGCAGGTGGAGGACGCCGCGGCGCTGGCGGACGCACTGCGGCCGCAGTTCCCTCTCACCGTCGAGAGTCTCGAGCGAGTCACGGTCGAGGTCGAGCGCTTCAAGCGCATCTTCGGCGACGATGTCTGGGTCTACGACAGCGGCGGTCGGCTGGTAGAGAGCCAAGCCACGCTCGGCCTGCCGCAGGAGCTCTTGGACGAAGCATGGACGGCGGGTCTCGCCGCCAACGAGCCCTTCGCGAGTGTCCAGCTCGATGAACCCGGTCTGGCGACAGCGAGCATGGCCGTCCTCGACGAGGAAGGCCGCCGCGTCGGCGCGGTCGTCGTCGTCGAGCCCACTGCAGACATCCAGGCGGTCCTCGAGGCGGCCGAGGACGAGCTGTTCACCGCCTTCTGGATCGCGCTCGCCGTCGCCGCGCTCATTGGTCTCGTCTTCTCTGACTTCATCAGCCGAAGGGTCAGAGCGCTGTCGACCGCGGCCATCGCCATCTCGGACGGCGATTTCGACCAGCGCCTGCCGAAGAGCCTCGTGCCCGACGAGGTCGGAGAGCTCGCGGACGCCTACAACAAGATGGCCGAGAGGCTGGGGATCGCCTTCGCCTCCGTGCGCGAACGCGAGCAGGAGATCAACGCGGTCGTCGAATCCATGGGCGAGGGCGTGGTCGCCGTCGATACCTCGAGATGCGTCACGCTCGTGAACGAGGCGTCCGCACAGATGCTCATGATGCGCGCCGAGGACCTGAAAGGGAACGCCGTCGAGGACGACATTCTCGACGACGACGTCCTGGCACTCATCGATCAGGGTCTGACCGGGGAGACCGCTGTGGGGACCGTGACGCTCGGCCGTTCCACCCTGGAACTCCATTGCGCTCCCATCCGGGGTGACGGCCGGACCGAAGGCGCCGTCCTTCTCATGCGCGACGTCACCGAGCGCATCCGGTGGGAGCAGGCCCAGCGCCGGTTCATCGCCGACGCGAGCCACGAGATGCGCACTCCGATCGCAGCCATGAAGGGCTTCCTCGAGCTCCTCCAGAGTGGCGCGGAGGACGACCGGGAGACCCGCACCGACTTCCTGGAGACGATGCGCGTGGAGGTCGAGCGGCTCAGCCGGCTGGTTGCCGAGCTCTTCACGCTGGCACAGCTCGACGCCGGCCGCCTGAAGATCGACATGAAGCGCGAGTCGCTCTCCAGGATCGTCGAGGACGTCATCTCCACGATGCGCCCGATCGTCGACGGCACGGGAGTATCCCTCGAGACCGACCTGTCCCGCGGGAGGCTCTGCGTGCTCTGCGACCGCGACCGCGTCGTCCAAGTGCTCGTGGGCCTCGTGGACAACGCTGTCAAGTACGCAGGCGAAGGACAGACCGTGACGCTGCGCGCCCGCGTAGAGGGCGAGGAGGTCGCCGTCCAGGTGTCCGACACCGGTCCGGGGATCCTGGCCGATGACATCCCTCTCATCTTCGACCGCTTCTACACGGCCAAGGGGAAGTCGCAGCGGCCACGAGGGCGTGGCGCTGGGCTGGGACTGTCGATCGCGAAGGAGATCGTAGAGGCACACGACAGCCGGCTCTACGTGACATCACGAACGGGCGAAGGAACCACGTTCACGTTCGCGCTCCGGGCGGTCGGCGGCTGTTCTGCGTGAGTCCAGCCCCGTTCGCGCAGAGCGCGGCGAGCTCGAGTCCGTGACTCACCCTCGAATGCAAACAGATCCTTAACAAAGCGCCAATCCGACCTGAACATCCCGAAGGTAGCCTTCACGGTGTGGCAACGACGCCGAGACAGAGCGGCGGCGTCGGGTCACCGAAGGAGGCGCCTGAGTGGACGAGAACCACCGGCCAGGGGAAGAGACCGGCACGGAACTGACGGCGGCCGAGGCCGAGGCCGAGGCCTCGCCAGCCGAGCCTGCTGACGAGCCTGCGGCTCCCCGGACCCCCGACGAGTCCATGAGCCGCAGGACGTTCCTCCTGTGGGCGGCGGGCATCTCGGTCGGCTTCACCGCACTCGCCTCGGGCTGGATGGTCTACGAGGCGGTCCTGCCGCCCGGCAGGTCCGTCGAGGGCAAGACGAAGGTGGGCCCGCTCGCCATCGCCAAGCTCGACGAACTCGAAGAGGGCGTGCCGGTGCTCCTCGAGTACGGCGACGACGTCGTGTTCGTCGCCAAGCAGCCGGACGGCTCCGCGCTCGTGTTCGACGCCGCGTGTCCCCATGTCGGATGCAAACTGTCGTGGAACGAGGCTGCCGACGAGTTCGAGTGCCCGTGCCACGACAGCGGGTTCCACCCCGACGGGACGCTCGCCTACGGTCCCGCCGGCCGGGACATGATCGTCGCCGTGCACGAGATCGACGACGACGGCAACGTCGTCGTGTCGGGCTTCGAGGGCTAGGAGACGGGCATGGCGAAGGTCGTCGACAGGATCGCGGCACCGTTCGACAAGCGGTTCGACCTCCAGAACAGTCTGGAAGCGAACGTGTTCTCGAAGCCGGTGCCCATGCACGCACGACGGTTCTGGTACTGCTTCGGCGGGCTGACGTTCTTCGTCTTCCTCTTGCAGGTAGCGTCCGGCGTGTGGCTGTCCTTCTACTACGTGCCGACGCCCGAGCAGGCGTACGCGAGCGTCTTCTACATCTCCAACTACGTGAACTACGGCTGGCTCATCCGCTCGATCCACGCGTGGGGCGCGCAGCTCATGGTCGTCTTCATCCTGATACACATGATCCGCGTGTTCGTCACCGGCTCGTACAAGAACCCGCGCGAGTTCAACTGGGTCGTCGGTGTCCTGCTCTTCCTCATCACCATGGCGTTCGGGCTGACCGGTTACCTGCTCCCGTGGGACCAGAAGGCCTACTGGGGCTCCACGGTCTCCCTCTCGCTCGTCGAACAGGTACCGCTTCTCGGATCCGTGATCGCACAGATCGTGCTGGGCGGAGAGGCTCTCGGCGCCCCGACACTCACGCGCTTCTACTCCGGGCACGTGTTCTTGTTGCCGGCCGCCCTGGTGATCCTCCTGGTGGCCCACTTCTGGATGATCCGCAAGCAGGGCATCTCAGGCCCGCTCTAGACTGGAGGGAGGCGCCGGCACGTGAGCGACGAGGACCACTCGGAGGAGTGGGGCGACCAGCCCACCATCAGGTTCTTCCCGGACCACATCACGTCCGAGGCCACGGCGGTCATCCTCCTGCTGTGTCTGTACACGGTGCTCGCGATCTTCTTCTCGGCGCATCTGGACATCAAGGCCGATCCCGCCGTGACGCCCGAGGGCTCGAAGCCCGAGTGGTACTTCATGTTCCTCTTCGGGTTCCTCCACTTCGTGCCGCCGCTCGTGGGCACCCTCGTGCCGGCGGTCGCGGTCGGATTCCTCATCTTCCTCCCGTGGATCGACCGCAATCCGTCGCGCGCACCCAAGAAGCGCGTGATCGCACTGTCGATCGGGTTCTTGATCATGGTCGGCATCCTCGTCCTGTCCTACGTCGGCGCGACGGCATAGACCGCCCGTCTCTACGGAGAGGCGCATGGGAACCAAGAAGACACCGAGTTTCAACAGGACCCTCGCGAAGTTCCTCCTCGCGTCACTCCTCCTGAACGCGCTCATCATCGTGAGCGTCTTCACGACGGAGCCCCAGGAGAGCCCTGCGAGCCAGTGGGTCGTCGAGTACCAGACGATCCGCTACGATCTCATGCCCGTCGAGGACGAGGAGGAGCTCGCCGACCTGCACGAGAACGCGTCGGACCTCGCCGGTGAAGAGTGCATCGCGTGCCACGGCGACAAGGAGAGCTCGGACCTGCCGCTGCACCAGATCCACCTGACGAGCGAGCTCCTACCCGGGCTCGAATGTCCGGACTGCCACCGCAGCATCAGCCTCGAGGAACGGACGAACGAGTACTCGGTGCGGCTGGTGGACGTGGGCTTCTGCAAGGACTGCCACTCGGAGTTCCCCGGCCTCGAGTCAGGCTCGCCCATGACACCCGAGGACTTCGATGTGGACTGCACCACATGCCACACGGGGAAGACCGCGTTCAAGCATTCGGAGCACTACCTGAGCCACGTCATAGCTCCCAGGGAGTGCCAGGGCTGTCACGGCGGCAGGGTGCTGCCGTGGTCGGAGGCGCACGAGCAGTCCGACTGGCTGGAGAACCACGGGCAGGATGCGCTCGAAGTCGGCGAAGAGACCTGCTTCCAGTGCCACGAGTTCGGACTGCAGTTCTGTGACGAGTGCCACTCGGAACGCCCGCCGTCGCATGAGGACGAGGAGGCGTGGCTGCGCGACCACAAGGAGCGCGCCAAGGACGACACGCGCACCTGCGTCACATGCCACGAGCCCGAAGACTGCAAGGAGTGTCACGTCAACCACGAGCCAAACTGGTTCGACAACCACCCGGACGCCGTCAAGTCGGAAGGGTCGGACTCGTGCTGGGGGTGCCACAGCCGGTCGTTCTGCTCCTACTGCCACATCGAGCCGCCGGAGGTCAGCGATGCTGAGTGACTGCCCGCACCTGCGCCCGGAGGTCGACGGCGACCAGGCGCTGATCGAGGCGAGCCGGTGCGCGGATCGAGCGTGCTCCTGGTGGGATTCGAAGACCGGTTGCGCGTGCCTCGGGATCCTCCCCGCCGGCTTGCCAGAGCGTGCGGGGTGCGAGTTTGCCCCCGTCAAGGTGCCCGCCTAGACGCGCTCATCGTCGCCGGCACGGCCCTGCGCGGTACCGCCGCCTTCGAACGCGAGTCCGTCCGTCGCCCGCACGCTGCCTTTCGGCATCAATGGCGCGTTGCGGAGCCGCCTCCCTGCCCGCATTTCGCTTGCTGAAGGTAGATAAGGGTATATTAGGGGTACCCACAACACACAGGGGATGCAATGTTCGCCGCCGACTGTCCGCTTCTCAGCACCGACATCGCGGGGCTCGAACTCCTGCGACTGGCGTGCGACTGCGCCTACGTCGAATGCCCTTGGCAGCGAGAGCACGAAGACTGCAACTGCCTCGCGATACACGCGCCTCGCGGCATGCGCGAGCGTCTCGCCGGCGGGACTCCGAACGACTAGCTACTACTGGTCCTACACGTCCGCCAAGAGGTCGACCACCCGCGCGGGGTGGTCGGTCCGCATGATGATCGTCGCCGTGGACGCGTCCGTCGTCGTGGCGTGGACCTGATGCACGTTCAGCCCGGCGTCCGACAACCTCCTCGAGATCGCCGCCAGCTGACCGGGCTTCGCCTCGACCTCGACGACGACCACGGGCACGATGTCGAGCTCGCCCCCGAGCTTCGCCAGCGCCTCGGCCGCGGCTCTGTTGTTGCCGGTCAGAAGCAGGAACTCACCCATGTCTCCCCTGTCGTACGCGCCGATGGCCCGTATGTCCACGCCGGCCGCGAACAACGCCCCCGTCACGTCGGCGAGCAACCCGACGCGCGTCGGGGCCTTGAAGGAGAGCTCGTCACGGATCTCTGCTTTGGCCATGGTGGACCCCTTCCCTATCGGTCTCCGACTACTCCCGCTCGTTCAGGACGAGGATGTTGTCCTCGGAATCCTTGAACCACGCCCGCCTGTGATCCTCGATCTCCGCGATACCGTCCACGGTCTTGAGGCCCATCTCCGGCATGTCGTACTCCTCGAAGACGACGTCGCGCGACTGGAGCTCGGTCACGAGCGCGCGGAGGTCTTCCGTCTCGAAGCAGGCCGCCGTGTTCGCGGGTGGCGGCATGCCGGGACGCTCGTAGATGCAGATCATGCCCCGTCGCCTGCGGTGACGCGCAGCTCGCGAGCGGGCGACGGCTCGGCGCGGACGTCGACCCCAAGGACGTCCCTGTAGAAGCGCGCGGCGCGGTCGAGGTCCTCCGCGCGCAGTACGGCGTGCGGGTTCAGGCTCGCGAGACTGGAGAGACTGCTCATGTGGGTCTCCTTCGCTGGGAACTGCGCGCTCACTGGGTTCATGCCCGATGCCGTCCGGCACCCAACACCATCGGGCGGGACCGCCGCCCGTCACTTCGCCAGGAGTCCTAGGGTGCGAAGGCGCGCGCCGTGGGAATACTACTCAGTGCAGTCGTGTCCCTTGGGGGCGCCGGCGAGTTGAGGGGCAAGGCTTGCACAGGTCGCCAGACCCGTTGCGATCGCAGCGGGTATTCGCGAACACCCTGCACCCGATCCACACCCTTCCCCACCCTCGCCCTCTCTGGGACAGCCCGGCAGTCGAAGTGAGAGGAGCGGTCAGGATGACGAAGAGGACCCTAGGCGCACTACTCGCGGTATTGCTCATGTCGACCTTGCTGGTCGGCGGGACCGCGAGCGCGAAGCCGGCGGAGACTCCGCCTGGCCAGGAGGTCGACTTCTGGCTCACCGTGCTCCACAACAACGACGGTGAGTCGAAGCTGATCGACCTCGGGTCGGACTTGGAGGACTTCGGCGGCGTCGCGAGATTCAAGACCTTGGTCGACATGCTCAAGGACGAAGCGGTCAACGGACCGCGGCCGATGGACCAGCGGCACGCGAAGCGCGGCGTCATCATGGTCTCGTCGGGCGACAACTTCCTGGCGGGCCCCGAGTTCGACGCGAACCTCAAGAAGGGCGTCCCGTTCTACGACACGATCGCGATGGACTTAATCGGCTACGACGCGGTCGCGATCGGCAACCACGACTTCGACTTCGGCCCCGACGTCCTCGCGGACTTCATCGAGGGCTACGAGCGGACGATCCCCCCGTACCTGAGCGCGAACCTGGACGTCTCGG